>JARFPR010000513.1 GCA_029288195.1 Gammaproteobacteria bacterium
TGTGCCAACTGTTGCGCGCTCGCAAAACAAAACAATGCGGCGAGAATGCATCGCATATTCTTACTCAAAGCTTTGTGGAAACCTGGCCTGCAGCTCGATCGATTTATCACCGCGTAAAATTTGCAGCGGCAGCCAGGTGCCC
This sequence comes from Gammaproteobacteria bacterium, assembly GCA_029288195.1. GTDB lineage: Bacteria > Pseudomonadota > Gammaproteobacteria. The sequence goes on from JARFPR010000513.1 coordinate 143, forward strand.
GGTGCCTGGCGCTGAATAATCTCGATCAGCGCTGAATTTGAAACCGTTTTAAAACCCGCGGCCGATTGAATGACATCGCCTTCGACAATCCCGCTTTTGGCAGCGACACTGTCGGCAACTACCTGCATGACGCGCACCCCCTCATCGCCGCTTTCAATCATGACACCCAGAAGCGGGCGTGGCGGAGCAGCCGCCCCGTTTTCCGCGTCAACCACGAACACCGCGGTGGCTAATTCCGCGGGTAAAGGATCACATTGAAAATCCGAATCGATCGGCAACAGCACGTCAACATCCTTGATACCCATGTCAGCAAGCTGGTGCGGAATGCCATAGCCATACTCGAGATGACCCCGGCCAATTATTCCGACCACGATTGCGCTCGGATCGCGCCGGTGAGCCGCGGCCAGGGCTTCAGCCATGGCGCGATCCCAGGTTAGTTGTGCCTCGACAAAATACGAAAACGCGTCACTACGCAAAACCTCGTCAAGGTCCGGTTCGACCGATTTATCGTCTTCAGCCCCGTCACCCATGCTTAGCTTGTAGGCATATAGTTCGGCCAGCGAGTTGCGGTAATCATCGCTGGCTGGTGCCGGGTCCGACAGACCCATACGCTGCTCTTCGGTAAGCCCCTGCCAACCTTTCTCGCCAACCTGGGACACCAGTTCCCGATCAATATTCAGGGCGACCGTCGGCAGACGATTGAGACGCGCGAAATGCAACAACGGCAGGTAAAACCGGGCATTATAACCCCAGACCTTTTGCCATTCGGACTGCTCGAGGAATTCCTGTTCGGTCAGCGTGCCCGCACTCCATGCGTCAAGCGCCGATTGCTTGCTGCGCGGCAACATTTCAAGGCCGACCACCATGTTGGTATTGCGTGAATGTAATGCCGACAGCATGTATTGCTGCCAGCGATGATGCGCCATACTGGTGTGAGACTCGCCCAGCAATACAATGCGCGAGCGCTCGAGCTTTTTAAAAATTTGCTCGCCCGCCAGGGTTTCGCCGCTGGCGGGATCGAGCCACTGTGCGACATGATGATCACAGCTGCCAGCGGTTTCGCTGGCCTGGGCCAGGCTGAAAAGAGACAGCAACAGGCAGGTTGAAACAAAGCAGATCCTTGCAATGATAATCATCGAGTTAACACTCCCGGGGCTTCGGCCAAATAGTTAGTGTAGTTAATACGGTTAAACACTTGACCGGGATCAGTGGCCTGTCCTTCGACAAGCAGGACTGCCCTAGGGTTCAACCAGGGCAAGGCTGATGCGCTTATTCTGCCTGCCCTTGTTTTTAAGACCGGTGACGACGAGCTCACCAATCTCGGCGGTATTGCGCACATGGGTACCGCCACAGGGCTGGTAGTCGGTATTCTCGATCGAAATGGTACGCACCGTTCCGTGTCCCCTCGGCGGTTGCACCGACATGGTCCGCACCAGCTCGGGCTTTTGATCGAGTTCCGCGTCGGTAATAGCACCAATGGTAACCGGTATCGCCTTGTCAATCAGCGCGTTCAGATCCGCGGTCAGCTGTTCCTTGTCAACGACCTCTCCCTGCAGATCGAAATCGAGCCTGCTCTCGGTTTCACCGACGGCACCACCCGTAGCCTGGGCACTAATCAGCGAGCACACCAGGTGCATGCTGGTATGCATACGCATCAGGCGATGTCGCCGTTGCCAGTCAATTTTCATATCAACCTTATCATTGACTTGTATCGCGCTTAAGTCGTCGTCTTCGAGAATATGGACAATATTATGGCGATCGTCAGCATAGCGGGTATCGATAACCCGATAATCGCGTGCGTTTATTGTCAGGCGACCGGTATCGCCCGGTTGGCCACCGCCAAGCGGGTAAAAAATCGTCGCAGCGAGTATTACGCCGTTGTCGAGAACCTCGACCACCTCGCTGCTGAGTGTCTTCTGATAGCTGTCTTGATAAAATACTTTTTCGGTCATCGTTGAGCCCTGCCAGTTATGCGATGATTTTTACCCACCCGGAACTGCGAAGCAAGTCAATAGCCCGTGAATTCTATTCCGCAAGACAGCCGTAAAATCATCCATATCGATGCGGACTGCTTTTATGCCGCGGTCGAAATACGCGACAATCCGGCGCTGAAAGGCAAACCGATCGCGGTTGGTGGCAGCGCGACGCGACGTGGCGTTATTGCCACAGCGAGCTACGAGGCGCGCAAGTTCGGGATACATTCGGCCATGGCGAGTGCGACCGCGATCAAACGCTGCCCGCAACTGATCCTGATTCCCGGGCGCATGTCAGTGTATCGCGAAGCTTCCCGCCAGATGCACGAAATCTTTGCCGAGTATACCGATCTGATCGAGCCATTATCTCTCGATGAAGCCTTTCTCGATGTCTCTGGTTGTCCGCGCTGCCGCGGCAGCGCTACGCTGATCGCGCAAGAAATTCGTGGGCGTATCGCGGCAGTCATCGGTATTACTGTCTCGGCCGGTATCGCATCCAACAAGTTTATCGCCAAGGTCGCAAGCGACCTGAACAAGCCTAACGGTCAGTACGTGGTTACCCCGGACCAGGTCGACGATTTTCTTTACCAGCTGCCCGTCAGTCGAATCTGGGGTGTCGGCAAGGTTACCGCGCAGCGACTCGAACAAAAGGGCATTAAAACCTGCGGCGACGTGCGCGCATACGATGTCTTCCAGTTTGTGCAGGAGTTCGGCCAGTTCGGCGAACATATACACAGGCTCGCACATGGAATCGACAATCGCCCGGTGGTTTCGGAATGGAGACGAAAATCGGTCAGTGTCGAACACACCTATGACGAAGACCTGCCCGATCTTGAAAGCTGCCAGAACAGGATACCCGCCCTGATCGAATCACTGCAGCCACGGCTGGAGCGCCTCGACGAGGATTACCGCATTCAGAATTGTTTCCTCAAGATGAAATTTTTCGACTTCAATCAAACCACGGTAGAACGGCAGCTGACCGGGCCTAACTACACCGACTACGCGATGCTATGCGAAGAAGCCTGGCTGCGCGGTAAAGCCCCGGTTCGCCTGCTGGGTATCGGGGTGCGCCTGCTCGACCTGACCGACAGCAGTGGTCAGATGGACCTGTTTGAAGATTGAGATCGAAAACAAAAATATTTACTCTTGTTTTTATTTATCAAATAGTTATGATCGCATTCAAATGTAAGTTAAGAATAAACTCTGCTAACTTATTGAGCATAGGTCAGGACACATGGGCAAGAAAACACGGGCACCCCAATTCGAATCACTGATTTCGTCACCCTGGGCCAGGTCCCCAGACAATTCCTATTACGGCGATCCCCGATACGTGAACAAGGAACAGCATGGGTTAGAGGACATCGAACGTGACAAAACCGATGAAGACGGCGTCGAGCAAGTTGTGATTCTGGGGTATAACTAGAAATTACTGCTTGCGGTCGTTTAGGCCGTTTCATTCTCCTTCGGCTCCGTCCCGGATCCGCGTTCAAGAATCATCGTCAGCCCACGCCATCATAGCGGAGTAAATTTACACGCTAATGACAAACGAAATCCTGCTGGTACTGTTGGCATTCGGCACATCGACGCTGACTGCAATCACGGGTATTGGCGGTGGCATGATGCTGATTGCAATAATGCCGGGTTTTTTGCCGGCGGCAGCCATTATTCCGGTCCACGGGATCGTACAGTTGTTTTCCAATTCGAGTCGTGCTTTTTTCGGCCTGCGATTTCTGCGTTGGGAATTCGTACTCGCATTTACCTCGGGCTCGATCATAGGTGGCCTTGTCGCCGCGGGAATCACCCTCGAAATCAATCTTGAATATACACCGTTAGTTATCGCGGCCTACATCCTGTTCACAGTCTGGGGACCTAAACTGGAGTTTAAAAAGCCGATAAAGGGTGAATTTTTGCTCATCGGCGCAGTACAGACCGGATTGAGCATGATGGTTGGAGCCACCGGCCCATTGGGCCAGGCCGCATTGTTGCGCAAGGGTCTGCAACGCGATGCACTGGTTGTTACGGCCGCTTTGATGATGACTTTCACCCACCTGATAAAAATCATGCTGTTCGCCCTGCTGGGTTTTTCCTTTATCAGCTACTGGCAAATTATTATCGGTATGTCAGTTGCCGTAGTCGCCGGCGCCCTGCTCGGCACCCATATCCGCTATAAAATTCCAGAAGACGTGTTTCGCAAAGCACTTAAGTGGGCGCTGACGTTGTTGGCGTTGCGTATGATCTATATCACGCTAGCCTGAAACCTAACGGCGGGACACCAGGAATTCCTGTCGATTTCTAAAAAAAGCAGACACTCGGGTTTCAGATTTCAGGGTCCGCTGACGACCCAAGCGGACCTTCGATGTTAATTTGTGGAGGCGATTTTAAATTTAGCTAGTTCGTCACCTGAAATGGATGTGGGCCGGTATCGGTGATCATGTAATAGTTGTTTGGTCCCCGGTCCAGGTCACGAAAAATCAGGACACAGTCCGCAAGATCACCCTCCGCATCGAACCAGCGATCACATAGCCGGTTATCCTCGACCCAGCTTTCGCCCAATAATTCGCCGTCGAGTTCAACGGCGTCGATGGGCGATTGAATACCCGAATGGGTAACCTTGCCGTCAATCGTTCGTTGCTGCCGAATGGGATCGGCCAACCAGTAATCTTGTCCCTTGATAGTGTGCCCGAATAACAAAGCCCTGATTTCTTCCCCGGATAACCGGGTTTCGGCATCGAGTTTTAGAAAGCGCGATGGAGGTCGCTCAACACCGCCAGCTGCCTCAAAACCATCGGCCAGGCGCTTTAATATTTCACGATCCTGAAATGGATAAAACTGAACCGCGGCCGCGATCCAGAATTGCCCCTGGTTTCGTTTCCAGGATTTCCGATACTTACGCCAGGCCTTGTTCGCCTCGGCTTTCATGCCCAGGTTGCCATATGCCGCGGCTAACAAACGAAAATAAATAGCGGTCGCAGGATCACTCTCTATTGCTCTCTCTATGTAATCGACAGATTTTCCGTAATTTCCTGTCGCAAAATAAGAGAGACCGATCAGGTATAGCGGCTCGGCAATCACGACAGGATCGAGTCGTATGACATGGTTGGCCAGTTTTCGCCCTTCTTCATATTGACCTGAGTAGATCAGCACGCTCGCTTTGGATTTTAATGCTTCTACGTCGTCTGTATTGAGCGCCAAAGCCTGCTCTGCCTCGCGCAGGGCGACACCGAGCTGATGTTTGTTCAATGCCATCTGCGAACGGACGACATGCGTATCGGCAACATTTTCACCGGCGCCTTTAGCCAGGATATTGCGTGCCCGAAGAATAGCCTTGCGCCACCAAAGTACCAGTGCATTGCTGTACTCCCATTCTCTGCCTTTGAAATAAACCTTGGCCAGGGCCGTATTAGCGCGCTTGAAACCGGGGTCGAGTTCAATCGCGCGCTTGAAATAAGGCTCTGCCTTTGCGTTGTCCACGGGTGTGTTACGAAAATAAAAAGACAAGCCCTGCAAATAGGCGTCGTGGGCCTCTGTATTCGTTGTTCCGGTCGATCCACGATCTTCAAGTTCCCGCTGGGTCAGGGTCACCGACATGGCCTTAATAATCTGTGCGGTTACCTGGTCCTGCAGTGCGAAAATATCGGCGAGTGAACCGTCATAACGTTCCGCCCAGATGTGCCCGCCAGTGGTGGCATCGATCAACTGGGCGTTGATTCGCACCTGATCGCCGGCGCGCCGCACACTGCCCTCGAGCACGTAGCGCACACCGAGGTCTTCTGCCACCTGCCGAACCTTTATCTGCTGCCCTTTGTATGAGAAAGACGAATTACGCGCGATGACGAAAAGACCGGAAATCTTGGACAGATCCGTGATCAGGTCTTCGGTCATACCGTCGGCGAAGTACTCCTGTTTCGGGTCGTCACTCATGTTGTTGAATGGCAACACCGCGATCGACGGTTTATCAGGCAACGGGAAGGCCATGCGCTCGATCGATGCAGGTTCTTCCTGTGGTTGTGAAAATTTCTGCCAGATTCCGATTCCGGCGACTATCAGCAGCACGGCTCCGATCAGTGTCCGCAATAAACGGTTAGGTGGGGCTGGCTGACGCGTTTTCTGTTGCGGCGGTGGAACGGTTGCATCCCCGTCCATTTGTACGCGGTAGACCCGAACCGGCTCTTCAAAACCTTTAAGACCTTGCTCACCAAGACTTTCAAAGATAAACGGTAACCGGTTGGGTAAGGCTTCGTGGATCGCCGAGGTAATGCACAACCCGCCAGGCTCTGCCAGTTGCTCAACCCGCTGGGCCAATACCACGCCTGCGCCGGTTACCGTACTGTCAGCAATGACGACTTCACCCAGGGCGATGCCCACTCTTATCTCGGGCTGAATACCATCTTTGTATTTGTCGAGGTGGTCATGGTGATCGGATAGGAACGAGAGTGAAGCTGTTACGGCGTCAGAGGCACGCTCGAACTCGGCCAGTAGGGCATCACCTCGCAACTCCTGAACACGACCATGATATTTGCCGATGGTGTCGCTGAAGCGCCTAAAGGTATCCTGGATACGCTCGTGAGCTAGTTGCTCGTCTTGTTGTACTAGCTGAGTAGAACCAGCAACATCCGCGTGCAGGATGACAGCCAGTTTGCCCGACAGACGGTCTTTTGCCATTGATAGCCCAAATGGATTTTAGGTCATCGGATACTATCACATACGGCACTTTGTATATTTCCATCTGGTTTATACGCGAGAGTCCGCT
>JARFPR010000441.1 GCA_029288195.1 Gammaproteobacteria bacterium
CCGTTGGTGCTGTTGACGACATTGTCATCGTCAATCATGTTAAGGAACGAGTCGATGTCGGCTTCCGAGGTGGAACCACTACCGGCCGCAATCACGGTATCTTCGATCTCCAGCTCTGTGTCAGAATCAGCGACGGAACTGATACCCATCACGGTGATGGAATTGGTCGATGCATCGGCACCATCGAGATCAACTTCGGCACGCAGTTCGTGCCTGTTGGCATTGACCGATTCACTCTTGATGCGCTGGGCCAGCATCGACGCAGGACCTGTGCGAATGCCCCTGACCTCTAATCCATCGCCATTGCTGATGTCGCTTACACTTGTTCCCGAATCCAGGTCAAATTCGGTAATACCACTCATGGTTGTTACCTGGATATCATCAAAGAACAGATCAAAGGTTGCGGCACCGCCATTGACGTTAGATGCTGTTGAGGTGATACGCACTCGGTTACCACGACCCTTGATCTTTTCGGCAATTAACAAGCCAGAAGCATTAAAGTGGCCCTCGGCTTCTACACGCAGACCTCGTTCCATATCACCAGGACCGGAGAGTCCATCCATCCATCCACTCGATGGCACTGAATCCCAGTCGATGCAGGTTGCGTCGATCAAGAAATCGGCGCCTGGCGGACAGTTTGCAAGATCGGCAGGATCCAGATTGACAGCGCCTTCGAACTCGACTTCCTGACCTTCGATTTCGTCATTAAAGTCGTCCTCGAGCTCCACGCTGGAGGCCGTGGTACCGTTGAAATGGATTTCCACGAAGTCTCCTGTAGCGACTACTGTTGGGCCGCCATAGCTGTAAGTGACCCCACGCACTGTGAGTGACAGTCCGGGAATCACCGCTTCTACGAAACCCTTGATTTCGTCTATGCCATCGCCATCGTCGTCATCCTTGATGTAGGTAGCCTCGATGGTACTGTCGTCCAACCACAGACCGGAAACCTCGTAGCGACTGCCATTGTTCAAGGCAGTGATATTTCCGGCCTCCGCTGTGTTCGTGCTGGCGGTGAAAATAATAGTGACGCCATTGATGGCACCACCCGCTGCTGCCCCTTCAATCTCGGCCTCGTATTCCACTTCGGTGGCGATACCCGAGATACCATCGTCATTGCGTCTGCCTCGTAACCTGACCCATTGACCGACCTTGTAATTGGCGACGGAACTGACATTATCATCATCAGAATAGGAACCACCGTTTGGGGTTTCGTACTCGACACCAAGCACCCAGATACTGCCAAGTTGAGTAATCACACCCCTGGCGGTGATCGATTCCGAGCTTACTGAGCTGTCATCACTACCACCTCCGCCGCCACCACAAGCGACCAGCAGGCTGACTAAACCAATCGCTACAAGTCCTTTGAATCCATTAATCATTTTGTGTTTAGTCATGTCGAATCTCCACGGATTGCTAAAAATTATTTTGGGATTTATTTCCCATAAATTAATTCTGCATTAAGAACGCCGAGTCCACTACGGACGGAAGTTGTTAATTTAGTCGGACATTGGTCTAAAAGATTTCAGACTAAGGTCTGAAGAAAAAACAGCAGGTATCTATTTTCCGTAACTTTTTATTCTTATTAAAAATTGCTCGTGGGCAGCGGGATGGCCTACCTGGAAACTGGTTATCGATCAGTCGTCGATGGTCAGGGTCGCGATCAATTTGAAGCCTCCAGATTTCCCGGTGCGGGTAATCTGAAAATCGCCACCGAGACTCTCCACTCTCTCGCGCATGCCGCGCAGCCCCATGTGATCGGCATCGTTGATTTTACTGACATCGTCGATGTCCATGCCTGGACCGCCGTCGCTAATCGTTAAAAATAACAGCGAACCCTGCACCAGCACGTCGACTCGCTGATCAATACCGGCCCCATGCCTGTAAGCATTGTTGAGGCCCTCCTGAACTATTCGATAGAGGCAGATTTTGCTAGGTGTGCTGAGATTTTCGGGCAGATCGTGCAACTCATGGCTAACCGTGGTCGAGGTCCGGCTTTCGTGTCTCTCTATCAACCTGGCAATCGCTTCCCTGGCCGATAGCTCCTGCAGCTCAGGTATTGTTAGTCCGGCCGAAAGGCTACGAAGCTCCTCTACGGCATCGTTTAGCGCACGCTGTATCTTATCGATAACGACGAAATCGACCTTGTCCGACTGTCCTGAATCGCCCCCAGATTTGAAAATAGAGTCCAGTTTGAGAAGTGCAAATCCGATTGATTGTAAAGGACCATCGTGCAGCTCCGAGCCGATTCGTCGGAGGTATTGCTCGTTCAATTCGACGCCCCGACTGCTCGCTTGTTTGATGCGAGTACGTTGCGACTCAATCAACTGATGTGCTGTGCGCACGACCCAGAAAAGCAGAAGGTAGAGTATCAGGCCCCCGAGTAACGAGACCGTTGCTACCAGCAGCTCACCCCTGTTGAGCGCTTCGAAAAGAGCCCGTGGTGATTTGTAAAGCTCGACCACGCCGATCACTCGCTCGTGTTTTTCGTCCCATACCGGGATGTAACTTTCGACGAATTGCTCGACATCGTCGGGCAGGAAGACGTGTTCCTGCTTGGCATGTTCATCAGT
>JARFPR010000455.1 GCA_029288195.1 Gammaproteobacteria bacterium
CCGCTGAGCTTGCCACCCGGCCGGCATACGAATCGAGTCATTAACAGTTTCCGATCAATGAATCGCGTTCGGACTTGGCTTTACCGAACAATTTCAGTAATTCATCCGCATCCCCGGCGCTGATGGCCGCCGCGACACGGTCCAGTTCCTGCTGGTATTGCTGGATCAGGCCAACCAGCGCGTCACCGTTCGCGATGCACACATCACGCCACATCGCGGGATCGCTGGAAGCTATGCGGGTGAAGTCACGAAAACCCCCGGCGGCATATCGGAATATCTCGTCATGGTCGTTTAAACCAGACAGGTAATGCACGAGGGCGTAGGCCAGCATGTGCGGTAAATGCGAAGTCGCGGCGAGCACCTTGTCGTGATGTTCGACGCTGAGGTACTCGATAGTGGCACCGCATTCAAGCCACATTGCCTCGATCGCGACAACTGCATCGGGGTCCGTGCGCTGCTCCGGCGTCAGAATAACGCGACGATCCTGATACAGGCTGGCAAATCCCGCCTCGACGCCGCTTTTCTCGGTACCGGCAATCGGATGACCGGGCACAAAGCGGGAATACAATTCTCCTAACTCGGTCTCCGCCGCAGTCACTACCGAGCCCTTGGCGCTACCGACATCGGTGATAACGGCGGTACTTTTAACGGCCGGTTTGATCTCGGCCAGTACCGCTTGCATTGCCCCCAGTGGCACCGCGATAACGACAACGTCGGCGTCGCGCACGCTGGCTGCAATCGATGATTCATAGCTATCGATAATCCCGAGCTCGAGGCCTTTTTCGAGGTTGTTGCGGTTGCGGCCATAACCCGTTACCTGCCCGACGGCGCCGGCCTGTTTTAATGCCAGCGACAGCGAACTGCCGATGAGCCCGACCCCGATGATCGCGAGTTTATCGATCACAGGATATCGTCCAGCGCGGTAAACAGCTGCTCAAGCTGGGATTTGGTGCCAACGCTGATACGCAGGAAATCCGGCATTTCATAATTTGCAATCGGCCGGACGATGACGCCATGCTGCAGTAAAGCCTGGTAGACCTGCGCACTGTTGTCGCCAAAACGTACGCTTAAAAAATTACCGATGGAGGGAATGTAATCGATTCCCCGGTTATCAAACCAGTCTCGCATCAGCTTTAATCCCTGCGCATTGACACGACGACTCTCCTCGACAAAGGCGTCATCATCCAGTGCCGCGCGGGCAGCGGCTAAAGCCAGCGTGTTGCCGTTGAACGGTTGCCTGACGCGGTTAAACAAATCACAGAGTTCGGGGCTCGATACCGAGTAGCCGATTCGTAATCCCGCGATCCCGTAAATCTTGGAAAAGGTGCGCGTTACGATGAGGTTAGGATACCGGTCCAGCCACTGCATCGAGTCCGGATATTCTTCCAGTTCAACATACTCGAAATAGGCTTCGTCGACGACAATCGCAATATGATCCGGAACCTGCTCGATAAATGCTTCAAGTTCATTACGCTTAAGCCAGGTACCGGTCGGATTGTTCGGATTAGCGATAAAAATAAGCCTGGTGTGGTCTCCTACCAGGGCCAGCATCGCATCGAGATCATGTCCGTAAGGCTGGTCGGCATCGGCAGCACGAGCAGCGGCGACGCATGCGCGTGCACCACAAGCCTGGGTAACCATCGCGTAAACCATGAAAGCATAGCGTGAATAAATGGCCTCGGCCTCGCTATTGAGAAAGCTGCGCGCAACCAGGTCGAGAACATCGTTGGATCCGTTGCCGATGGTGATCTGTTTTTCATCGACGCCCAGCTTTTGTGCAAGCCTCTGTTTCAGGT
>JARFPR010000521.1 GCA_029288195.1 Gammaproteobacteria bacterium
ACGAACAGGATATCGAACTCATCACAGATCTGGCGGATGCCGTGCAGAAACCCGGGTTCGGCCGGAATAATACGCTGCACCGGTTCGGCAAAAATGGCGGCGATATCGGCGTGATGCTCGGCGACAATCTTGCGCAGGGTATCGAGATCGTTGTAAGGGCAGACCAGCATGGTCGAAACCGTCGCCTCGGGTTGCCCGCTGGAATCGGGTGCACCCTGCGGGTAGGCGCCGGTTTCCTGCGGAAACGTCGAGACGATCGCGTAGTCGTGGTTGCCATGGTAGGCGCCTTCGAATTTGAGTATCTTGCTGCGCCCGGTAAAAGCACGCGCCAGCCGCATCGCATAGCCCGTGGCCTCGGAACCGGTGGTCGCATAGGCAATTTTTTCGGCACAGGGAATATCGTTGACGAGGCGCTCAGCCAGGTGTACAGCGACCTCGTTCAGCGAACCGAACATATGTGCGCCGCGCTCGAACTGCTTCTGTGCGGCCTTGACCACGGCGGGATGCGAATGCCCGAGGATCAGCGCACCGGCACCGCCGACGTAATCGATATATTCATTGTCATCGACATCCCACATGCGCGAACCCTTACCATGCGAGTAGATCAGGCGGATATCTTCGGCCAGTGAGTAACTGCCGAGGCCCGAGCCGGGTAAAACGCGATCGGCGATTGCAAACAGGTCGCGCTGCGACAGGTTACCGGATGATTGTTTAACTGCATGTGATGACATGATTAAGGACTCCAGAAATCTGCTTCGTCTAGCCGACTGCCTCTCGCAGCCATTGGTGTAATTTATAAATCGACAGTTCGTTGTATATCCCACCCTCGGGATTCAACACCAGCGGTCCGGGTTTATAACCGCGCGAATTCAGCCCGCGCTGAACTTCCGTGACGATGTCCAGGTCTTCCTGGAAGGTGGTTTCACGATCGTTGTCGATAACCTTTTGCAGGGTTTCGTCAACCTCACCATCGTTCGAGTAAAAGGTGCGAAATACGCGCACGTCGTCAACCGCGAGCGGGCGCCAGGTGAAGCTGTTGACAACCCCTCCGGGATAGAACTGGATTGACGTCGCCGGCCACAGGTAAAAGCTGCCGTAAGCCGCGCCGCCAACGTCATACCAGGCATCGTCGCTGTGCGACGCTTCGGAGGTATGATGTAAAACCTTGCTATTGCCGTAAGGCATAATCGAGTAGGTATCAGGATCGATGATGCCCTTCGCAAACGATGGATGGCAATTGGGGCAGTGATAACACTCGTTATAGTTCTCTACCGCGACGAACCAGTTGCAACCCTCGTCGGCGGTATGGTGATAAGCATACTTGCGCTGCTCGACATCCGCGCACAGTTTAAGCATTTCATCGCGGATTCCCGGGTAGGTCGCGTCCATGCTCGCAGCCTCTGGTTCGAGATTGATGAACAGGAAACCGAGGAAATTCTCGAGCCTGATTTCGGTCAGGCAAATTTTTGATGAATCGAACCCCGGCACCTTGTTCGCATGGGGCGCTGCCTTTAACTGTCCCTGCAGGTCGTAAGACCAGGCATGGTAAGGGCAGACCAGCAGCTTTTTATTGCCGCTGCCTTCGGCCAGCTTGTGCCCACGATGCTGGCAGACGTTGTAAAATGCCTTGATCCCGCCCTCGCGGGTGTGCGTGATGATGATGTCCTGGTCGTAAATTTCGAGCGTCAGGTAATCACCAGGTTTACTGACCTGGCTCGAATGGCAGGCCATCAACCAGTTCTTGTAAAACACCTCGTCGACGATGCGCCGGTAAAGATTGGGATCGGTAAAGTATTTCGCATCAAGCCCCATAACCGGGACACTATCTGCAACCACTTTCAAATCAGGATTCGTCATAAATATTTTCCTCCCAACGAGCGGAATGAAACGCTTCGACGGAGGCGCTTGCCGCGTCGCCACCACGAACGACCAGTAATGCGCACAGACTTTCGAGCAGTGCGGTTACCGCTGAATTGGAATGAAAGAATTGTGGCGTATGGGTTGGGGAAACCAGTCCCAGGTCGGCCTCGCGGCACAGCGTCGCCGCGTTGCTGTCAGTTACGCCAATGACTTTTGCGCCTTTCCTTTTTGCCAGCTGCACCGCTGCCAGCGTATCGCGGCGGTAGGGCTGGAATGTCATCGCCAATAGACAATCACGCTCATCCATCCGAATCAGGTCGTCCGACGGCAGGCTGCCGTGACGTGGTGACAGGATGAAATGATCGAAGCCCATGCGCGCGACATACCAGAAATTGTAGGCCAGCGGGTAAGCCAGGCCGAGGCCAAGCACGTAAACCCGTCGCGCGTTGATCATCCAGTCAACCGCGCGATCGAGATCCTTTACCGACTGCTGCGCGAACATTTTTTCGGTATTGTCGAGGCAGGCCTCGGCCATGCTGCCGAACACCGCGGTGCTGCCGCCCTGGCGATCCATCTGTTGCAGCCAGCGCACCCGGTCGGGAGATGAGCCGATGCCACCACGTACGAAATCACGAAAACGCTCGCGCATGGCTTCGTAACCTTCAAAGCCCAGGTGGCGTGCCAGGCGCACGAAACTGTTGGGGTGTACCTCGGCATTCGTCGCCAGCGTGCGCATCGATTGCAACCCGACTTCGTGCGAATGATCGATAATATAACGCGCGCACAACTGCAGCTGGCCGGGCAGGTTGTCAAACTCGGCCAGCAAGCGCTCGAGCACTTCTTCCTGGGACTGGGGCAATCCAGCTGCGATAACTTCAAATTTTTGTTGCATTTGTGACAATTGTGCACTTGATTTAAATAATGATACAAGTGTATCATCAGCGGATCTTTCGATGCAACAACATTTTTCGGAGTCAACTGGATGCAAAGCAAGGCGAAAATCGTCATTATCGGCGGCGGCGTTATGGGCTGTTCACTCGCGTACCACTTGTGCAAGGAAGGCGAGAGCGATGTCGTGTTGCTGGAAAAGGCGGAGTTGACCAGCGGCTCAACCTGGCATGCGGCCGGCCAGATCACCCACTCGGTCAGTCACTACAGCCTTGCCAAGATGGCGGCTTATGGCACCGAGCTTTACCCGCGCCTCGAGGACGAGACCGGTCAGTCCTGTACCTGGCACGGCAGCGGCAGTTTGCGCATCGCCTACACCCAGGACGAGGTCGACTGGATCAGGTACACGTTATCGGTAGGCAAGGGTCTCGGTCATGAAATGGAGATCATCGGCCCCGAACGCATCGCTGAACTGCATCCGTTTTATAATCTCGACGGAGTCATGGCCGCGCTCTACACTCCGCATGACGGGCACGTCGATCCGGCCGGTGTCGCCTTCTCCATGGCCAAAGGCGCGCGTATGATGGGTGGCAGCGTAATCCGGCAAAATCGGGTTACCGGCATCACCCGTACCGGCGATACTTTCGTGGTGCATACCGAGCAGGGCGATATCGCGGCCGAGCGCGTGGTCAACTCCGGCGGTACCTACGCACGCCAGGTCGGTGAGTGGGTCGGACTTGATCTGCCGATCGCGAACATGCTGCACCATTACCTGATCACCGAAACCGTGCCCGAATTCGAGCAGTTAGAAAAGGAATTGCCGGTGATCCGTGACGATTCGCAGGTGTCGGGTTATATCCGCATGGAGCAGAAGTCCGGATTGATCGGGATATACGAAAAAGAAAACGCAGCCTCGGTCTGGGATGACGGTACGCCGTGGGAATCAGAGAACGAACTGTTTGAGCCGGATTATGACCGCATCATGCCCTGGCTCGAAAATGCGCTCGAACGCATGCCGATCCTCGCCGACAAGGGCATCAAGAGCGTCGTGCATGGCGCGATTACCCATCCACCGGACGGCAACATGCTATTGGGTCCTTCGGGCGTAAAGAATTTCTGGCTGTGCTGCGGTTCGCAGGTCGGTATCGCCTGGGGCCCTGGTGCGGGCAAGTACCTGGCGCAATGGATGGTGCATGGCGCAGCCGACGTTTCGATGCGCAGTTTCGATCCGCGTCGCTTTGGTGCTCGTATCGACGATAATTATCGCGTCAATAAGGCCAAAGAAGATTACCTGTTGCGCCATGAAATTCCGTTCCCGCATCTCGATCGCCCCGATCTTCGGCCCTCGCACTCGAAACTTTCGCCACTGTACGAAACATTGAAAGATAAGGGTGCCGTTTACGAGGACGTTTATGGTTGGGAACGCCCCTATTGGTACGCGCTTGATGGCGTTGAACAAAGGCATATCGAGAGTTTCCGGCGTAGCGAGTTATTCGACATTATCGGTAAAGAGGTAAAAAGTATGCGCGCCCATGCCGGGATCGCAGACCTGACTGCTTTTGCCAAGGTCGAAATCGGGGGTGCCGACGCGGAGGCTTATCTCGATCGAATCCAGTCGAACAAGGTCCCACAGAAACAGGGCAGTGTTACGTTGACCTACCTGGTGATGGAAAACGGGCGTATCGAAGGCGAGGCCACGATCATCAAGCTCGGTGAGAATCATTACTACATGGTGTACGCGGCTGTGCGCGAAGCGGCCTTGTTGAACTGGATGGAGGAACAGCGGCGCGACGGTGAATCAGTTTCCTTAAACAATGTTTCGCAAGATTATGGTGTCATTATGCTGGCCGGGCCGGCCGCTCGTCGAATTTTCTCCGAATGCACCGATGCAGCGCTCGATAACGCGAGTTTTCGCTGGCTTTCCAGCCAGCACATCACCGTTGCCGGTGTCGACCAGGTACGCGCCATGCGCGTAACTTATACCGGTGAGCTCGGTTGGGAACTGCACGTGCCGATGGACGGTATGCTCGCTGTCTACAGTGCACTGGTCTCGACCTCGCAGAGTGAGGGTATGGTGCATATCGGTTCCGCGACGCTGAACGCGGTGCGCATGGAGAAGGCTTACCGTTCCGGGTCGGAAATCACCAACGAAGTTACAATAAGCGAAGGCGACGTGGCACGTTTTTCGCGCGATGGCGGATTTCAGGGGGCAGAAGAATCGCTAAAACTAGCCTCGCGCTGGGTGCTTGCTTACCTGCAGCTCGATGAACCTGCGCCGGGTTCGGTGCAATGTGATCCGTTAGGTTCGGAATCGGTGTGGCATAACGGCAGTCCGGTCGGGCAGGTTTCCTCGGGCGGTTACGGCTACGACCAGGGCAGGTATCTCGCATTCGCCTATATCAAACCCGAGCTCAACCAGGTCGGAACCGAGTTCGAAGTCCTGGTCATGGGCGAACCGCGGCGCGCGGTAATCGTTGAACAATGTGTCTACGACCCACAGAATCTGTTACCACGATCCGAAGATTAGCGATCACTAAAAAATTAACTCAGAGTAAAAGTGGAATATTGCTGTCATCCCGCGGCTTGACCGCGGGATCCATTGCATATCGAATACACGGCATTAACAGTTCGCATCACAAACGGTCATCTAATGAAGTGCGTCTTGCGAGCATGTTTTTAACTGGGTCCCGCGGTCGCGCCGCGGGACGACAAATAACTAGGAGTAAAAATGGACAACGATTTATTTGAGAAGGGTCTGGCCAAGCGCAAGGGTACGCTCGGCGCGGAATATGTTGAAAACAACCTGGCCGCGGCCGACGATTTTACGCGCCCGTTCCAGGAAGCAATGACCGCCTGGTGCTGGGGTTTTGGCTGGGGTGATGAAGTCATCGAGCCGAAGACGCGCTCGATGATGAACCTGGCGATGATCGGTGCCCTCGGCAAGATGCACGAATGGGAAATTCACTGCCGCGGAGCGCTCAACAATGGTGTCAGCAAGGAAGAGATACGCGCCATCATCCATGTTGTCGGAATTTACTGCGGCGTACCGCAATCGCTGGAATGTTTTCGCGTCGCGCGCAAGGTGCTCGAGGAAGCCGGGGAGTTATAGCAGGGTTTTTCGCATGGCCTGAACCAACGAGACTGACCCTATTTCATCCAGCCTGTCGATAACTGGTTGATGATCCCGGGCCGGACGGTTCTGGCTGAGTTTGTACTTGCACTGCAACTCTTCGATTTCGATTTCGACACCGACGATGGCTTTGAGCATGGCGTCTCGATACTCAGGTTCCCAGGGCTTGTCAAAGCCTGATTCATAGCGCGCGCTCAGGGTTTCCACCAGGGTTGCGATTTCCCCGGGTCCTTCGAACACACGGCAGCGGCCGTAAATATGCAGTGCCTGGTAGTTCCAGGTCGGTACACCGGGCGTCTGGTACCAACTCGGCGAGATATAATCATGCGGCCCCTGGAAAGTGACCAACACCTGCTGGTCTTCGAGTGTTTGCCAGTGCGGATTCTGTCGAGCCAGGTGACAGTTCAAATATTTTCGATCATCGGTAACCAGGAAGGGCAGATGCGAGGCGGTCAGGCGATGATCGGCGACTGAAATCAGCTGGCCGAAGGCATTGGCGTCGAGAAACGAGAAGATCTCTTCCTGCTCGGTAACGCTGAAGTGACTGGGTACATACATGGGTGGTGTCGTTCCTCGGGTAGTTGAATTCTGGCCTGAGTTAGTGCTGCTGGCTGAATATAAGTAAAAGCGATCGCTGTTGCTATTTTTTTCGTTTTACTTGCCCGGACTCGAAGAGTAGATTGACAACTTTTCCGCGGAGAACAAGCGTGAATATTGGATTTATTGGGCTTGGGGTCATGGGTAACCCGATGGCGGAAAATCTGGTCCGCAATGGCCAGCACCAGGTAAAGGTTTTTGATATCGACCAGGCACGGGGCGATAACCTGGTAGCGCTCGGGGCTTTGCGTGCAGACTCACTGGTCGATGCAGTTGAAGATGCCGATATCGTCATGACATCGCTGCCAGGACCCCGGCAAATCGAGGCAGTCGCTTTCGCCGATGACGGCCTGTTTGCGAACCTGAAAGCGGGTGTGAACTGGATTGAACTCAGTACTAATAACCTGGAAGTGGCGGCGAAAATTAAACGGTCTGCCGAAGCAGCGGAGATTCAAATTCTGGATGCCCCCGTATCGGGTGGTGATGAAGGTGCGCGCGCAGGCAACCTGACAATCCTGGTCGGCGGAGAAAAGGCCGTGTTCGATTTCTGTTTGCCAATACTCGAAATTATCGGCGGTCGGATCACCCTGCTGGGGCCGCATGGGGCAGGATACTCGGCCAAGATTGCCCAGGTGATTTTATGCTACCTGCACTCGCTAGCGCTTTCCGAAGCCATGATGCTTGGTGTCAAGGGTGGCGTAGATCCTGCCCAGATGCTGTCTATCATTCAGAACAGCACCGGCAAGTCTTACGTCGCAGATCGTTACGGTCCGCCAATCTTGAATGGCGATTATGATCCATCCTTTACCGTGGGGCTTGCGCACAAGGATATGAAACTTGCCCGGGAAATGGCACAGAATCTCGGTATCAGTTTACCGCTGTGCGATCTCACTACTGATACTTATGCACGTGCAATCGAAACCTATGGTTTCGACGCCAACCACTTGAAGGCTGTGCGCTTGCTTGAAGAAGACAACAATACCTTTTTACAGGTTTGAAAACGGGAGTAATACGATGAGCGAAATTACGGCTGACGATTTTAAACCTGCCGAGGATGGAGTAGCTGCCAGCACGGCTGAATGGGAAGTTCGCGTTGATCTTGCGGCGATGTTCAGGCTAACCCATATGTTCGGTTGGGACGATACGATATGGAATCATATTACCGCGCGTGCGCCGGGCACCGAGCACACCTTTTTCATGCATCGCTTTGGCCTGCTTTATGAAGAAGTGACTGCATCCAACCTGATCAAGGTAGATGAAGAAGGTCGCGTACTCGAAGGTCCGCCGGATGTGAATACCGCCGGGTTCGTGATTCACAGTGCGATTCACCTGAATCATCCGAAAAACAAGTTTGTATTTCACGCCCATCCACCGACCGCGATCGCGGCAACCGCCTTCAAGGATGGTATTCCCTACTGGGTACAGGATTCCTCGATGCTGTACGGCAAGATCGGCTACCACGATTGGGAAGGGCTTTCCGTCGACCTGGACGAGCGATTTCGTATCGCCGAAAACCTGGGCGATGGCAAGGTGCTAGTAATGCGTAATCATGGATTCTTATCCGTCGGTGAAACTGCGGGCGAGGCTTTCATGAACATGTATTACATGATCCGCATGTGTGAGGTTGCAGTGCAGGCGCAGGCCTCGGGTCTCGAACTTGAGCCCGCGACCCCGGAACTCTGGGAAATGTCCTGCAAGCAATACGAGGCTTTTTCGCCTGGCAAATACGAGTGGCCAGCGCTCAAGCGCCGTTGCGATCGCGCCGACCCGTCGTATAAAAACTGATCCGTGGCATTTTTACCGCTACCAATTAAATTGATTGCCAGACCTGATAGAGTTCGGGGTTGGCCAGAATGTCGCGCAGGGCATCGTCGAGAATGGTTGCCCAGCGCTCTGCTCCCGCCTCGGTATTAACCAGGTCCTGGCGTATCTCGATCGAAACATGCGGTATCCCGGAAGCCTCGGCGTGATGATCGATGGTGTAGTCCGCGGGATGCTTGCCCGAGTAAGGCTCGTTGTCACCGATGTTGAATCCGTTGGCATGCGCACGTAAATTGGCCATCAGCGGCACTGGAATTCGCGGGTCCTTGTCCCATAGAATTCCGGCGTGCCAGGGGCGGACAAACCCCGCCATTTGTGGTGTAAAACTGTGTATCGATATGAACGCCGGCACCACTCCGTTTTCCCTGAAAGCGTGCAGCATCGTATCGATAGCCTTCCGGTATGGCGTGTAAAAGTCGTGGATGCGTTGATTACGATGCTCAACCGACATGTTTTGATTGCCCGGGATAGGTGTGTCGTCGCTGACTTCCGGCATCACGCTTGGGTCCTCGAGACTGCGGTTGAGATCGACGACGAGACGCGAGTAACCCGCCAGTATGGCCGGTGCGTCGAGATGTTGAGACAGGTGATGGACTAACTTGCGAGTACCAATATCGTAGGCAATATGCTGTTCGAGCAGGTTCTCATCGAGGCCGAGGTTATCGAGCGCTCGTGGAATGACGCGGCTCGCGTGATCTCCGACCAACAGGACCTTACCCTGGCCCTGTTCATTGATAATATTATAGGGCGGGGGATCCCCGGGTCCGATCATGGTTTCTATCTGGTTCATCTGTCCGTCAAAGTAAGGCGTAATTCCCGCGCTGGGCTGCGGCGGTGCGCAAAGCATAAAGACTCCTTTTGTGTGGGTCCAGTGGTCACCGTCAATTGATTGCCCGTTCGCTGCTGTGCCGGTTGCATAACAGCATGAATAATGTGACGTTGATGTTTATAAGGAAAAATAGGTATGTAAAATGGATTCACGCTAACGGTGCCTATCTATTTCGATGCGCACTATATTGATGCTTAATCGAACACTTAACCGGAATCGAAAATGCAATCTACCCATATTGAAAGCACCTCCGATCAGTCGGCTATTCAGCATCTCATTCAGAATTCCGACGGCATTACGATTAAGTGGTCTGATGGCCACAGTAGTTTTTTCCACTCTCTCTGGTTGCGCGACTGTTGCTATTGCAAGGAGTGTGGCGATTCGTATTCGAGTAAGCGTTTCGTTGTGCCGAGCGACATCCCGCTCGACATTGCGATTGGTGAAACCAATATTACTCCGCAGGGTCTTTTGTCGATAACCTGGGCGCAGGATGGTCATGTTTCGCATTATGATCCCGTCTGGCTGCGGCAGAACTGCTATGACGATGATTCACGAGCTACGCGTTTTCATAAACCGGTTCTGTGGAATGCGCAACTCGGCGATTCGATTCCAAGCGTCGCGTTTGTGGCAGCACAAACCGACGAGGAATCTTTGCTCGACCTTTACCGCAAGTTGCGGGATTTCGGTTTTGTGGTCGTGACCGGTGGTCCCGTCGAACCCGGCGGCATCGAGGCGGTCGCCGGTCTGATCGGTGATCTCGGCGATTCCGCGTATACCAAAATATTCGATCTGTCTCCGTCGAGTGCGATCAAGACCATGGGTAACACTCACAAATCAGTGCCGCCGCATACCGACGAGGCATTTCGCTATTCACCCCCCGGGATCAATATTCTGGGCTGCGTGCGACCTGCTAGTGATGGTGGGGAATCCGTGCTGGTGGATGGTTTTTTTGTCGCTGAACGCCTGCGTGAGCAAAACCAGCCACAGTTTGAATTGCTGTGTCACTACCAGCAGACTTTCAATCGAATTCATCCGGGAAGGCTGGATCAGCGCAACCGCCAGCGTATGATTGAGCGCGATGACAGGGGCGAGGTAATAGGCATACGTTTTCATACCCGCTCTGCGGGGCCGTTGAATTTGCCTGCGGACATGGTCCATTCTTATTATGCTGCTCACCGGGCACTCTGCAATCTGATGCTGTCTCCCGAGAACCAGGTCAAATTTCAATTACAGGCCGGCGAGAGTGTCATTTTCGATAACCATCGCGTTTTGCACTCGCGCGCCGAATTTACCGACCCGCGAAGATTCCTGCAGATTTGTAACGTCGCACGCGAAACCTTTCACCAACGTCTGCGCCTGCTGGCTGACCGTCTGGGTTATCCGGTTGAGGCAGGCATGGTCCTGGCCTCGGGCGTGTCCTGAGTGCCATTAAGTACGACTTCCGGGCAGGGTCAAATGAATCTCGTTTTACGAATGCGAACACAATACCTATACTGCCGGGATTCAAATCTGCCCAGGTGAACATCAATATGATCCACGGTAAACAGGATTTCGATAAGGATCCGGTCGCGCATCAGGCGTCGATCGCGGACCAGGTACCGATTATTGATATTGCGGAATTGCTGGTCGATTCAAATAGTAGTGCTGCCCGGGAGTCGGTTGATAAAATCGCGTCTGCCTGCAGTAGCTGGGGTTTCTTCCAGGTTATCAATCATGGTATTACGACCACACTGGTCGATGATGTCTGGCGGCAAACACGCGCGTTTTTTGCCCTGCCGGGTGAAATTAAGATGTCGGTGTTGCGCAGCAGGGAGAATCCCTGGGGTTATTATCATAATGAACTCACCAAGAACCAGCGCGACAAGAAGGAAGTATTCGATTTCACTCGCGCCGGTGTCGATCCGATCTACGGTCAGTCCAATCGCTGGCCTGTAAAGCAGGATGTCTTTAAAGCCACTATGGAGGATTACTTCGACGCCTGCACCAACCTGTCGCTAAAGTTGCTGGAAGCTTTTTGTGTCGGACTCGATTTACCGGCCGATTACATGCATGCCGATTTTGCTACCAACCACACGGGTTTCCTGCGGCTTAATTATTACCCGGTGCAGGATCCGCTGGCAGGTTCCAGTGAAGCGCACCAGCCGGTTGCTGACCTCGGGGTGCACCATCATACGGACGCCGGCGCACTAACCGTGTTGATCCAGGACGATATCGGCGGTCTGCAGGTGCACCGTGATGGCTACTGGTACGACATTCCCCCGGTTCCCGGTGCCATGGTTATCAATACCGGTGACATGATGCAGGTCTGGTCAAACGATATCTATCATGCGCCCGTGCACCGGGTGCTGGCGATGGAGTCCAGAGATCGCTACAGCCTGCCGTTTTTCTTTAATCCCGCCGCCAGTGCGAAGGTCGCTCCGCTGCCAACCGTGTTTGACGAACAGCACCCAAGTCACTATCGCAGTATTCACTGGGCCGAATTTCGTGGTAAGCGCTCCGATGGTGATTTCGCTGATTACGGCACCGAAGTACAGATTTCACAATTCAGGAAATGAGATAGAACCCCCTTATCCGGGGATTCGACACCGTTAGAGCAATGAGTCGATATCGTCCTCCCGGCCCCAGCAAGTCGCCCTATATTACGCCCGAGGGTATGCGCATCCTGCAAACGGAACAGAAGTCGCTGTGGTTGAAGCGCCGTGAAGTCGTTGCGGCCCTGTCAGCGGCCGCCGCCGAGGGTGATCGCTCGGAGAATGCCGAGTATATCTATCGCAAGAAAGAACTGCGCGAGATCGATCGCCGGATTCGTTACCTGCAAAAACGCCTACCGGAGTTAAATGTTGTGGATCAAAAACCAGCCAGTTCGGAGCGGGTTTTTTTCGGTGCCATGGTCGAACTCCAGGATCAGAACGAGGTGGTAGTAGCATATCGCATCGTCGGTCCTGATGAATTCGATCGCGAAGAAAGCTATATCAGCGTCGACTCGCCGTTGGCGCGTTCGTTGCTAAAACGGGAACTGGGTGACGAGGTCGAAGTCGAAGTACCCAGCGGGAGACTGGTTTACACTATTGTGCAGATTAGCTACTGAGCAACGAGATTCGACGATGAAAATTACTAATTTTAAAACCACCCTGGTCGATGTACCGCTGGAGCGGCCGATCGCGACCTCGATACACCAGATGAAAAGCGTGGGCTATGTTCTGCTTGAACTCGAAACCGACCAGGGGTTGATCGGTGAAAGTTGTGTAATGACGTTAAATGCAGTGCGGCTCAAGGCGTTGCACGAAATGTTGCTCGGTTTCGCGCACCAGGTCGAGGGACGCGACCCGCATTTTGTCGCCGCAATCTGGCAGGACATCTGGAATGAATTGAATCCGATCGGACACAAGGGCTTTTCCATCGCCGCGCTTACCGCAATCGATACCGCTTGCTGGGACCTGGTGGGCAAGGCTGCCGGGTTACCGTTGCACAAGGTTTTCGGCGCCTGCCGCGAACATGTTAAGACTTATGCCAGCGGGGGACTGTGGTTATCGCAGTCGATCGATGAGCTGGTTGAAGAGGCCGCCGTACTGATCGATACGGGATTCCGTGCAATGAAAATCCGCCTGGGCAAGCCAAGCGTGAGCGAAGATGTCGAACGCGTGGCCGCGGTGCGTGATGCCATAGGTCCGGGGATAGAATTGCTCGCTGATGCCAACCAGGCGCTCACGGTGAAGCACGCTATTCGTCTTGGACGTGAGCTTGAGGAATTTAATCTCGCCTGGTTTGAAGAGCCGGTGGTCTATCACAATCTCGTTGGTTGTGCCGAGGTACGAGCGGCGCTCGATACACCGATCGCAGCGGGTGAAACCGAGTACACACACCTGGGTATGCGCGATATTCTCGAATCCGGCGCGGTCGATGTGTTGATGCCTGATTTGCAACGCATCGGGGGTTTAAGCGAAATGCGCCGGGTCGCGGCCCTGGCCGCCGCTTATGAAATCCCGATTTCAACGCATATTTTCACCGAGTACAGCCTGTGTATTGCCGGCAGCGAACCAAACTGTATTTCGGTTGAGCACATGCCATGGTGTGTGCCATTGTTTAACGAGTCGATGGAGCTTGCAGAGGGCATGATTACCCTTCCCGAGCGCCCCGGCACCGGCTTTAGTTTTGACAAAACGGCAATAAAACGTTTTAGTGTTTGACTATGGGGGTACCAGACACGACCAAATTGCTCTTTCGGGGGATCGCACAGCTGTCGCTTTTTTCTGTGATGTTGCTTTGCCTGAATCCGGCAAATGCCTATCTCAATCGCAGTTACAGCACCCTCGAAGAATCCAGGCCCTTCAATGGCGATTTCGTCGATATCCTGGGCTCGGGGAAATTACGAATTCTACTGACACGTGATTTTTCCAGCGCCGACTACCTGCCGCGTCGGGCTTCACCTTTGGCCGAGCAGCAGCGCATCGCCGAGGAATTTGCGCTGTCGCACGGACTGATACCGGAGCTGGTTCTCGTCGATAACTTCTCCAAGCTGATTCCGGCACTGGAGGCGGGCCTGGGCGACATTATTGTCGATAACCTGACGATCAATGATCAGCGGCTGGGAAAGATTTCCTTCTCGGTGCCGGTCGATCACGTCAACGAACAGGTGATCGTTGCCAGCACGAATAAATCGGTGCAGCGTGTGCGCGACCTGAATGGCAAACGAGTCATGGTAAGTCGCGACACGACCTTCTGGCATGCGCTCAACTGGCTTAAGGATAATCGATACCCCGAGATTGAAATTCTGGAAACACCTGACGGAATTCAAAACGAAACCGTACTCGACGACCTGGCAGCCGGCGAAATAGATGCCACGATTATGGACAGTAATCTGGTCGAAATATACAAATCTTTTCGTGACGATATCAGGGTGGCGACCAACTTCAGCAGCCAGCGTGATATCGGCTGGGGGGTGCGTAAAAATGCACCGCGGCTGGTCAGCGAAATCAATCGTTATTTACAGCTTGAATTCCAGGTCGAGGATCATGACAAGCAATTTACCGGTGATTTCGACCAGATCAGGAAACGCCGGGTTCTGCGCGTGTTGCTGCGTAACAACGCGGCCTCGTATTTTCTCTACCGCGGCGAGTTGATGGGTTTCGAATATGAGCTTGCACGTGAATTTGCCGATTATCATGGTTTGCGTCTCGAGGTAGTAGTACCACCGGGCTACCGGGAATTAACGACCTGGCTGCTGGAAGGCAAGGCTGATATCGCGATGGGGTTTCTCGAGCCTGATGATCTGCAGCGTCGACTCGGTATTGATTATTCCGACCCTTATCACTACGCGAAACAACATATCGTGGTGCACAAAGACGATAGCGCAATCTCTTTGGCTGACCTCGATGATCAAACTATATCCGTGCGCTCCCGCAGCCAATACTGGAAAAGTCTCTCGCAGTTGCAAAATGGAGGGGCTGGCTTCAGCCTGCGCGCCACCGACGATGATGTCGAGACCGAGTACTTGATTCAACAAGTAGGGCATGGCAAGTACCAGGCAACCATGGCCGATGAACATTTACTCAATATTGAACTTGCCAAATCGATTCCGGTGCGTTCGGCTCATACCTTGGAGTTGGAAGTGCCGCACTCGATTGCGTTGCGTAAACGTAACCCGGGGTTGAAGCAAGCACTCGACGAGTTTGTCAAACGCATTTATAAAAGCGAGTTCTATAACGTTACCTACCTGGAGTATTTCAAGAACAGGGGCTCGGTACAGCGTCTGGCACGTGGGCGTATCGTTGATCCATTGACGGGGCAGATCTCACCTTACGATGAACTGGTGCGCAAGTATTCCGATCGCTATGGATTCGACTGGCGTCTGGTAACCGCGCAGATGTACCAGGAAAGCAAATTCGATCCCGGGGCTAAATCACATATCGGTGCCAGGGGCTTGATGCAATTAATGCCGCGCACCGCCAAGGAAATGGGGGTCAAAGACATCAATGATCCCGCCAGCAGTATTCGCGGTGGAGTCAAGTATCTCGACTGGCTTCGTGATCGTTTTGATGCCGACCTGGCAATATCTGATCGACTCTGGTTTACGCTCGCCGCTTACAACGCGGGTGCGGGCCATGTACATGATGCGCGCCGCCTTGCCGGGCAGTTGGGCCATGATCCGGATCGATGGTTCGGGCACACCGAGCAGGCGATGCTGCTGCTCGAGAAAAAACAATACGCTAAGAAAGCGCGCTACGGTTACGTCAATGGAAGTGAACCGGTCAACTACGTTCGCGACATCAAGCAGCGCTTCGAGGCTTACGTTGATCTCAGTCGGGATGTGGCTATGACATCGCCAGGGCTTTCAGGTCGGTTGCCGGATCGGCGACTTGTGCAGCTGTTGGATGTTTTCCTGCCTCGATAATTTTCCTGCCGAAGGCATAGGATTTGGGTTCGTTCATCGAATCGATCGCGAGCAATTCTGCATCGCGGTAATACCAGACCGACATGCTCGAAGCGTCGGCGCCGGGACGAACCACCGTTTGATTATGCCCCTGGTTGAGACCGACGATTTGTAACTTGCAATCATACTGGTCTGACCAGAACCAGGGCAGGGCCGTATAGGTCACGGCTTCCCCGGCCAATACACGTGCCACCAGGTCGCCCTGGTCAGCGGCGTTCTGCACCGATTCAAGCCGAATCTGCTGCCCGTGACGAAAAAAGCTGGTGCAGTCGCCGGCGGCATAAATAACCGGATCGGAAGTCCGGCAGATTTCGTTTACACGGATTCCGTTGTCGCAATCAAGGCCTGCTGCCTGCGCAAGTTCAGTATTGGGACTGCTGCCGATTCCAACCAGTACCAGGTCGGCATCGATAACTTCGCCCGATTCCAGCTCCGCACCACGAACTGCACCGTCTTTACTCAGCAGCCTGGTCATACGAACCGACTCCCGCAGGTTTACACCGTGCCCGCTATGCAGGTCACGAAAATAATTCGATGTCTCCGCGGCAGCGACGCGTTGCAGGATACGATCGGCCAATTCCAGTACCGTGACCTCGAGACCCAACTGGCGGCTGGCCGCTGCCGCTTCGAGTCCGATATAGCCACCGCCGACAATAAGCAGCTTGCGGCCAGCCTGGAATTGGGGCGACATCTTATCGATGTCGACAATACTGCGCAGCGTAAACACGCCGTCGAGGGTACCGCCGATATCGGCGGGCAGGCTGCGAGCACTGGCGCCGGTACACAGCAGCAATTTATCGTATTCGACGGATTCTCCATCATCAGTGATAATTTTTTTATGGTCACGATCGATAGAGTCAACACGGGTATCGAAACGTAACTCGATCGACTGGTCTGCATACCATTCCAGGGGACGGATGAACAGGCGTTCGCGTTCGAGTTCTCCGAGCAGGTATTTCTTGGACAGCGGTGGGCGCTGGTAAGGTGGGTGTGCTTCTTCGCCGATCAGCAATACGGGTTGTTGGCTACCGAGTGCCACGTGTCGCGAAATAAATGAGGCCGCCGCCTGGCCCGCACCAACAATGACGATTGGAGCGGCCAAGATTTACTCTGGTTCGGGGACGCGGAGTATTAACCCGTCCAGCGCGGCCGACGCGACTATCTGGCAACTCAGACGACTATTGTCCTCGCGTTCGACATCGGTCATTTCGAGCATGGTGTCTTCGATGTCATCGATCTCCCCGATTTTGGCAAACCACTCAGGATCGACAAACACGTGGCAGGTGGCACAGGAGAGACAACCGCCACATTCACCCTCGATGTGTGGCACGTTATTCGCGGTTGCGGCTTCCATCAGGTTCAAACCGTCTTTTACCTCGGCGCTGATTTCGCTGCCGTCTTCCATTATCCAGGTGATATTGGCCATAGTGTCACATGCTAGTGATTGTGAAAGTCGCGTAATGTATCCTTTTTTAATGCCAATGTCTTTTTGAATTTTTACCCGAGCTCCCCGTTTAAAAAGGCGATTCCTCTACCTGTTGCTGAATCAGCGCCCACAGTTTATCAATATGCGCCCGGGTGGTGGCCTCGACCCCGACCGAAACTCGCACCATCCAGCGTTCGTTGAGTATCGATGGACTCATAAAGGCCGCCCCGGATTGATTGATTGCGTTAACCCAGGCGAGGGTATGTCGATCCAGTGCTTCGCCCTCGAGCCCCGGGGGTTGATGACGGATGCAGACGGTTTGTAATTCAACAGGCGCCAACACCTGCCAGCCCTCCGCGTTGGCGACAAGTTCGGCAAACTGGCGCGCGTTGTCGAGGTCGCGTCGCAGGCGTGCACGGATCGATTCGATACCGTCGATGCCGAGGTGATACCAGAGTTTGAGCGCACGAAACCGACGCCCCAGCGGAATGCCCCAGTCGCGGTATTGCTTGACCTCGTCGTCGACGCTGGAACGCAGGTAACTGGGATTGGTCGACATGACCCGCACCAGGTGCTGTACGTCGCGTACGTATAGCAGCGAGCAGTCGAGAATTGTGCCCATCCACTTGTGCGGATTCCAGGCGATCGAATCCGCCGCCTCAACGCCTTCCCAAAGGTAACGGCATTCCGGTAGTAACATGGCGCTGCCAGCCATGGCCGCATCGACGTGTAACCAGATGTCTTGACGGGTCGTTATCTCGGCGATTTCAGCGACCGGGTCGAAGGCCGTGACCCCGGTCGAACCGACCGAGGCGATTACCGCCGCGGGGATACATCCAGCGGCGATATCCGCCGCCACCATTTGCGCCAGGCTCTCTGCCTGCATGGAACGCTTTTCAGGGTCCATCGCGACCATGCGCAGATTATCGCTGCCGAACCCGGCCAGTAACGCGGCCTTGACCACCGACGAATGTGCCTCGGCGGTGGTATAGACCACCAGAGGTTTATCCGTCGCCTGCAGGCCACCATGGTTTTGTGAATAGCCGCTGGCCCTTTCGCGTGCCAGCAACAGGGACGTCAAGCACGAAGTCGAAGCGGTATCCTGGAT
>JARFPR010000015.1 GCA_029288195.1 Gammaproteobacteria bacterium
CTGCTGCACCGACTCGCAATGCGGCTGGCGCTGCCAACCGCAATAGGCTGTCCCTGAATACTCGACCCCGAGCGCGTATTTCACTGGCTAAACCAAAATCACTTGTGAGGCCTTTATCATATCTTTGATCCAGGCCTATGACACTAACTGTGACAGCCTGGATGACCGGATTTAACAACCCGTCAGGAAGGACCCGGGGGTACAGCGTGAAATCTGGCTGTTCGAGCAAAAACCGGGCGGTATTTTACAGCTTTTGTTTCTATCGGCCCCACCGTAGATGCACAAAAAAAAGCCTGCTGTTTTCACGGCAGGCCCTTTAACTTGGTACTGTAAAACTCTAGTTATTATTAGATTAAATCTGGTCAAGCAGCGATTTTGCTTCGGCCTTCTGATCTTCATTGCCCTCGGCAATCACCTCTTCGAGACTGCCACGAGCACCTTCGTTGTCACCCATATCGATGAATGCACGGGCAAGATCAAGTTTGGTTGACACTTCGTCGACGTCATCCGGCAACATCAGTTCACCGATATCATCAATATCCGAAATAGAATCCACGGCCGCGGTTGGCTCATCGAAGTCACCCGGGGCAAAAGTTCCTGTTTGTACGTCGTCGTCATCCCCGAAATCAGCATCGTCCGCATCCACGGATTCAACAATATCGGTAGGTTCGACGAAATCCTCTCCACCAAAGTCGATGATCGAAATATCCTCGTCATCATCGCCATCCTCGTCGCCGGGCAGATCCAGTTCGCCCGTATCAAGATTCAGCTCTGCGGTTTCAAGGCTCACCTCCGCAGTTTCAAGATTCAGTTCAGCCGTTTCAAAGGCGGTTTCATCAAGATCGATAATCCCGGTTTCATCCATACCCAGATCGATCCCTTCATCATCATTATCATCCGCGGCACTTTTTAAATCCGGGACAACCTCGGTATCTTCATAATTCGGCGTAATGAATGCCGTATCAGCGTGGTCCTCGTCGTCTAAAGACGCAGCATCTAGTTCGACTGCATCATCGTCGACTTCGACTTCAGCAGACGCGGAGTCATCAAGATCCAGTTCATCAGCCCCTTCCAGAGCTTCATCGAACTCGGCTCCAAAATCGACCTCGGATATATCATCTGGCTCGGCTTCTTCCTCGCCGATATCAAACTCCATGTCCATGGCCTTCAGATCGGCATCTTCAGCTGCTGCAGGCTCGGCAGAATCCTGTCCTGCTGCCTCATCCATTGAAAATTCGAGTTCCCCACCCACGTCATCTGGGAGCTCCAGGTCGACCTCGGCCTCGGACTCAGCGCGCAAATTTGTATCGTCTTCATCATCGAGATCAGGTATCTCGTCAAGCTTGGGGATTACCTGCGTGGAGGCAATCTGTCCCGCTTCACCGATCGAGTCGGTATCGCTAAAATCGCCACCGGTGTCTTCGTCACCAAGATTAAAGTCAGTAGTCGAAAAATTAGTCGTATCGTCATCAGACGCGCCCAGGTCGAAGTCCGCTTCCTGGGGTTTAGATATCTCGAGATCGGCAGCGCTCAGATCGCTATCCTTTGCATCTGAGAACAATGCGTTATCGGGTGCGAGTTCGTAGCCCATAATCTGCACCCGATCCCAGTAACTCGCCGCTGAATCACCCATGGATTTGAGGTTTTCAGCTTCCTTGACAAAAGCCTCTGAATTTTTAGTTGCAAAATAGGTATCAAGCAGCTTGGAGCGATAATCGGCGCGTTCAGGACTTTCAGTTATACTGCTGCTCAAAAGCTCTTCGGCATTATCGTAGAGCCCGTAAGCCAGGTATACATCCACCTCGTTTAATACGTCATCCTGCTCGGCGCCAGATGCTGCGGGAGCTTCCCCCTCTGCTTCTTCAGGCGCTTCAACTGCTTCAACTACCGCCGTCTGCTCGATATCTGCCTGGGCTTCGGCTGCGACTCCGGTAACGGGCTCAGCAACGGATTCCTCGCCCGCTTGCTCCTGAACTATTTCACCTCCAGGCGGGGCATGCATATCAGTTTGTTCGGCTTCAGTGCCATCTGCGAGGTGAATCGGGGTTAATTCATCCTCATCGTCTCCGGCAAACAAGTCTTCGTCGTCACCGGCGATAATCGCTGACTCTTCGTCTGATGATCCTTTCCTGCGTTTAAGAAATACCAGGATAAGCAGCAGTAAGAGCACACCTCCAACCGCGGCTAGAATGATCGGATTACCGATAATACTATCCATCGACGGAATCATGTCGACTACATCCGGAGGTAACAGGCCGTCAAAAATTGAAGGTGCCCGGGTAGCTGTTTCAGTCACGATTACCGGAGCTGGCGGTGGAGCCACCTCATCAGTTTCCGCATCTTCTGCGACCATTCCATCAGTCCCGGTCTCCTCAGGCATACCATCGTCAGACATACTATCCTCGGACATACTATCGTCAGACATGCCATCTTCGGCCATCATGTCGTCGTCAGAGGTCACTTGATCGGTAACCGCTTCGTCAATAACGGCCTGCTCCTGTGCCTGGGCTTCGGCCTCCTCGGCGAGTAATTCCTCGAGCAATGCTTCCTCGTCGGCCTCGATCGCCTCGGTTACCGCTTCGGTAGCTGCCTGTTCCTCGACTGGCTCAACCATTTCTTCAGCTTGGTCTGATTGCTGCGCCTGGTCGGCCTGTAACTCGGCGAGACTATCGTCTTCGATCTCGACCATTTTCTGCAGCTCTTCAAGCTTGGAGAGCCTGGCCTGGAGTTCGGATATACGAGATTCGAGTTCCTGGTTTTCGATGCGAGATGCTTCAAGTTCTTCTTCGGCGAGGGCCAGCTTTGTGCGTAAGCTGTCAACATCACCGGTATCGCCCGTGCCCGTCGATTCGCTCTCACCCTCTGTCGGCAACAACAGGCTGAGTTCACCATCGGCGGCCTCGGCTTCACTTTCCTGGGCCACCGCTTCCGCGGAGCTGCCGTCTTCGATTGCAACCGCAGGTGACACTCCGGTTACGCGAGCAACGTACTCGTCCCAGAGTCCATTTTGCACCAGCACTTCGGCATAAGACTCCTGCTTCCCAAGCGCATCGAGTTCTTCGGCGCCTGGAGCGCGCAGCACCACACCGGCTTTCATGTGGTTTATGTTACCGTCGACAAAGGCTTCCGGATTAGCGCGCTGAAACGCCAGCATTACCTGCGCCATACTATGATCATCATCCTTGTAGCGAGACGCGATGCTCCACAATGTATCTCCCTTAACGACCGAAACGTCACCCTGGGTGACGCTTCTGATTACATCCGATACATATTCTTCTGTAACGGGTTCAGGCTCCGGGACGGCCGCAGGCGAGGTGTCTTCTGACAACGCAATAGGCTCGGTTATGCTTTCACCTGTTTCGGCAGGCTCAGTGGTATCGACCGAGGCAGTGACACCCGATTGTTCTACGATTTCACTAACACTGGCTTCTTCGACACTTGCCTCTTCGCTTACCGGTTGTTCAACTGGCTCTGCGACCGTTTCAGCCGGGGCGGGTTGATTCGCGTAAAATGGAGGATCGAGAAGTACCGTAAATTCGCGCAGTACCCGGCCCTTGGACCAGTCGGCTTCAATCAGGAAATTTAGGAAAGGCTCTTTGATCGCCGACTTGGTTGAGACAATGATGACGGCCTCATCACCTTCCTCATTTTTCTTTACCGAGAATCTAAGGTTGGAAAGATGGCGAGGACGCGCCAGCCCGGCACGTGTGAAAGCCTCGCTCGATGCCAGGCTGACAAGAAGATCATCAATCTCGCCGGGGCGTGCGGAAATAACTTCGATTTCAGCATTAAGCGGTTGATTCAGGAAGGAATTGACTTCGATCTCGCCCAGGCCTAAGGCAAGACTGCTCGTTGGCAAAAGAGTTGCCAACCAAAATGCTACAATTAGTCCCAGATTACGCACGTTTAGTCTCCCAGTTCCCCAACCTGAATTCTTATATAAAAGTGCCTAAATCCATGCACCTATGATTGCAGCTAGAGAATTTACTTTAAAGAAAACACTTTCACAAGCAGATGTAACTATAGATTACAAAAAAGATTTTAGCAAAAAGTCTGTAACATTCACGTAATTATTAGCCAAACCATATCTCATGGGATCAGAAATCACCCAGAATTGGACGCTCGAGGGTTGCTGAAGCGGCTGTTCCAGGCCGCTTATAACACAGCTAAATGATTGATTACAATCAGTAATTGGGCTAGCAGGACCTTTTTTAACAATCACCTTTTCAAGGCCTTTCAGGCGACCCTGGCAGTCGTCAATATTGACACTGGATTCGAAGCGGAGCTGCAGCGCTGCGACTAGTCCATGGAATACGGGCACATTAACGGATTGCAGTGCCATATGATATGAATTATTTCCCATAATTTGCCTCAGGTCCGACTCGATCAGGGGGTCAACAATATCGGGCAACAGGTTAAAGGCAATTTGCTGCTTAAAAACACTGGATTCGGCCGCCCTTGAGTTCAAAAGGTTAATGGTTTGAGAAGCCAGTTCGTCCACCCCCGCTTTTCCATGAAATTCAGCGCTTCGTAGCAGCGTCACATTCAATTGCTCGATCGGACACAATCGATTCAGCTCGATCAGTGCCGGCAGCAGACAGGAAACCTCGGGTCCCGCCAGGCGCAAACTCGTCTGGGTATAGGAAATCTTGGGGGTGGCAGTTTTATCAACAATAAAAACTGGCGGGATATCAGACTGGATGGCATGGCTAACCAGCAGGCACCCGTGATGCAGCGCTGCTGATTCCAGTTCGACATCCGCTTCAGGCATCAACAACAGGGCGCAGCTCGACAGGTCGAAGCTGCGTTGATCCTGCAGGCTTAGATTGCCGCCGGCAAATGGTACGCGCTTGCCCAGGTTCGACTCATGGTCGAGTAAAATTAACGAGTCCTTGGTAACACCGGCTTCGGGTAATTTTTCGAGGATGGCCTCTGCCGCGATTCCGCTGGCATGTGATAACGCGATGCGATGATCCATGCTAACGTTCGTGTAAAATTTTCAACATACGTCGTAATGGTTCAGCGGCACCCCAAAGCAATTGATCGCCAACGGTGAAGGCAGCCAGGAATTCGTCACCCATGTTCATTTTGCGCAATCTTCCCACCGGTATATCCAGCCTGCCGGTCACGGCTGCCGGGGATAGTTCTTGCATAGAAACCTGCCTGTCATTCGGCAGAACTTTTACCCAGTCGTTCGACGCTGCAAGTACCTGGTGAATTTCATCCAGCGGCAGGTTCTGCTTAAGCTTGACGGTTAGCGCCTGGGAATGGCATCGCATCGCACCGACGCGCACGCATAATCCATCGATAGGAATCATGTCCGTACCGCGACCCAGAATCTTATTGGCTTCGGCGCCCGCTTTCCATTCCTCCCGGCTCTGGCCATTGTCAAGTTGCGCGTCGATCCACGGGATAAGACTGCCAGCCAGGGGTACGCCGAACTCCTCGCATGGAAAACTGCTAGCCCGCAATTGCTCGGTTACGCGGCTGTCGATTTCAAGAATCGCCGATGCGGGATCGTCAAGCAAATCGACCACAGTTTGATGAAGGTTACCCATACCGGCCAAAAGCTCGCGCATGTGACGGGCGCCCCCACCCGAGGCGGCCTGGTAAGTCATCACGCTGATCCAGTCGACCAGGTCATGTTCGAACAAGCCCCCCATGGCCATCATCATCAGGCTAACCGTGCAATTGCCACCGATAAAATCCCGGCAACCCGCACCGAGTGAAGCATCGATGACACTGCGATTAACCGGATCAAGTATGATGATGCTTTGCTCTTCCATACGCAATGCCGAGGCAGCGTCGATCCAGTAACCCTGCCAGCCACTGCGTCGCAATTCCGCGTGCACCTGCTTCGTATAGTCGCCACCCTGGCAGGTGACGATCGCGTCCATGGTTTTCAGCTGCTCGATATCAGTCGCATCCTGTAACGGCGGAATATCCCTGCCGATATCGGGTCCGGCCTGACCGGCCTGGGATGTGGTAAAAAATATCGGCTCGTCAATCCACTCAAAATCCTGCTCGGCGAGCATACGCTGCATCAACACCGAGCCAACCATGCCACGCCAGCCGACAAATCCCACTCTTTTCATAACCTTCTCCATTAGACCACTATCGAGCGAGCGCACGCAGCGCCGTTACCACCGCATCTCCCATCTCCGATGTGCTCACACTTTGTGCAGCCCCGGCAATATCGGCAGTACGCAAGCCCTGGTCGAGAACATTACCCACGGCGATTTCGATCTGCTCCGCCAGGTCCGGCTGCTGCAGGCTGTAACGCAGCATCATCGCCACTGAAAGAATAGTCGCCAACGGGTTCGCCAATCCCTTGCCGGCGATATCCGGCGCAGAGCCATGGACCGGTTCATACAGGCCCTTGCCATTTTCATCGAGCGAAGCCGACGGCAGCATGCCTATCGACCCCGTCAACATCGCAGCCGTATCCGACAGGATATCGCCAAACAGGTTTGTGGTAACGATAACGTCAAATTGCTTGGGGGCCCGCACCAGTTGCATCGAAGCATTATCAATATACATATGGCTCAATTCGACGTCGGGGTATTCACCGGCTACCCGGTTCAAAACCTCGCGCCAGAGCTCGGAGACTTCGAGCACGTTGGCCTTGTCGACTGAACACAGTTTACGATCACGCAGCATCGCGATATCAAAGGCCGAGCGCGCAATACGCTCGATTTCGTGTTCAGCGTACACCAGAGTATTGAATCCCTGGCGCTCACCGTTTTCGAGTTCACGTATGCCGCGAGGCTGTCCAAAATAAATACCACCGGTAAGCTCGCGCACAATCATGATATCGAGACCGGCAACCAGGTCCGGCTTCAGGCTGGAAGCATCCGCGAGCTGGGGATAGAGAATCGCCGGGCGCAGATTTGAAAACAGTGACAGCGACGAACGCAGGTTAAGTAAACCTTTTTCCGGACGTAACTCGCGCTCGAGGTCGTCATACTGAGGGCCGCCTATGGCACCAAACAGGACCGCATCCGCCCGCTCACACAGCGCAAGGGTTTCGTCGGGTAATGGCTTGCCCGACTGGTCATAGCCGGCACCACCGATTGCCGCAGCTTCCAGCTCCGTGTCGAACCCATATTCCTGTTGCAGACAGTGAACTATCTTGACCGCCTCGGCAACGATTTCAGGGCCTATGCCGTCGCCCGCCAGTAGCGCAATACTCTTAGTCATTTATCGGGCTCCTATTTCAACCAGGGCAGCTTTTCGTAATACTGCTGCTCGAACGCCTTGATCGTTTCAGCGTGCTGCATTGTCAGCCCAATATCGTCGAGTCCGTTCAACAGGCAATACTTGCGAAACTCTTCGATTTCAAAGG
>JARFPR010000109.1 GCA_029288195.1 Gammaproteobacteria bacterium
GTACTCGGCGGCGGGCGTGTCGTCATGGTTGCCACGCAAATCACGGCAATACTCGAAAATCAATACAACTGGGGTGCGGCAAGCGCGCTCGGCGTGGTCTTGCTGATTGCAACCCTGGTCATTTTATACGCCGCGACAAAACTAATGAGACTGGACGCCGCACTTTTTGGGAAACACTGATGATATGAGTTGGTTAAAAAAACCCGCTTCAGATACTCAGATTACCCATGGTGGACGGCTATGGCTGTATATCGTTGCGACGATCATCATGTTGCTTCTGGTGATCCCGACTCTCATCGTCATGCCGATGTCATTCTCTGATTCCCAGTACCTCGAGTTCCCACCAGAGCATTGGTCGACGCGTTGGTACAATGTCTATTTCGAATCACCTAAATGGATGCGGGCTACGGTCACCTCGGTGCAGGTTGGCTTGCTCACCATGCTGGTGGCAACACCGATGGGCGTTATGGCGGCCTACGCACTGTATGTTTCCGGACACAGGGCAGCCAGAGCAATGTTCGCCTTCCTCATCACACCCATGATCGTGCCGGTCATACTCATCGCGATCGGTGCCTTCTACGCGTATGGACGTGTTGGCCTTAATAATTCGATCACCGGACTGGTTCTGGCGCATGCGGTTTTGGCCACACCGCTGGTTATGATCGTCATCACCTCAGCACTACGAAATTATGACCTTAACCAGGAGCGCGTCGCCAGAAGCCTGGGGGCAACCCGACTGAAGGCATTTTTCGTCATTACTTTGCCGCAAATAAAATTTTCGATTGTGACTTCAGCGCTGCTGGCCTTTCTCACCTCTTTTGACGAGGTCATCATAGCGATATTCGTTTCCGGTGGGACCAATGCAACGTTGACAAAACATATGTTCAGTGCGCTGCGTGATTTTATCGACCCAACCATCGCTGCCATTTCCACCATTATGATCCTGGTATCAACAACACTTCTACTGGCAACCCAATTTATTGGATCACGTCAAAAGTAACGTTATCTGGGCTAAACAATAGTCCTCCGGAAAAAATGGAGCGGGGTACGAGATTCGAACTCGCGACATTCAGCTTGGGAAGCTGACGCTCTACCAACTGAGCTAACCCCGCGTCTATAGGGTTAATCATACTATATGAGCAGCAACTGCGATCCAGACTGCTTGTCAGCCGGGAATCTCCACATGTACATTCCAGCCGTGGCGGTCTTCCAGTTTACCGTACTGGATACCGGTAAGTTCATCGTAAAGCCGCAGCGTCAACTCGCCCGGGGGCGCAGTGGCCACCTGGAATACTTCTCCCTTGAACCCGATGCTGGCTACGGGGCATATTACGGCCGCCGTACCCGCTCCGAAGACTTCCACCAACGTCCCGGAACGAAATGCTGCCAACACTTCATCGATGCTGATGCGCCGCTCTTCCACCACAATACCCCAGTCCGCGAGCAGGGTGAGAGCGCTATCGCGCACCACGCCTGGCAAAATGGAGCCACCCAGGGGTGGAGTAACCACGGTGTCCCCAATTTTGAAGAAAATATTCATCGCACCAACCTCTTCCACGTAGCGATGCTCATTGCCGTCCAGCCACAATACCTGGTCGAAGCCCTGCTGCTGACTTTCCGATCCCGGCAGCAGGCTGGCAGCATAGTTGGCGGCCGTCTTGGCAGCACCCAGCCCGCCGATGCTGGCAGCGCGGGTAAACCGATCTTCCACCCGCAACGACACGCCTTTTTGCAGGTTGGTAAAATAGCTGCCTACCGGTGCAGTCATGATCATAAAACGATAACTGTTAGCGGCGCGTACCTCGAGCGTAGCCTCGGTGCCAATCACCAGGGGTCGAACATAAAGCGAATGACCCCATTGCGAAGGCATCCAACCGTGATCCAGTTTTATCAATTGCTGCGTGGCATGGATCATGATTTCGCTTAACTCGTCGAGGGTCATGATAGGAATGCAAAGCCGCTGACATGAATCGTGCAGTCGCCTGGCGTTCATATCGGGTCGGAAGATCCGCACCTCGCCATCCAGTCCGCGAAAAGCCTTAAAACCGTCGAATACGGTTTGCCCGTAATGCAGCATCGCAACCCCGGGCTCCAGGGCAAGGGCCTGGTAGGGATGAATTTTCGGATTCTTCCAGGCGCCTTCCTCGTAAACCATACTGAACATGTGGTCGGAAAAAACACCGCCGAAGCTGAGCTCGTCAAAATTGACCTGGGACAGACGGCTATGCTCGACCAGCGTCACCGGAAAATTTGATAATTGCATCTTTGTCGACCTTTCGATTGTAAACCTTGAAAACAGCAGCAAGGACTGCCGGAAACGCGGGATGGTAACAGACCTGCCCGTGACTCGCATCGCAATACATTGTCGCGACGCTGACCTCGCTACAATGCCCGGTGAAATGGTATGACGCAGCTCGTTACCGCTAATATCGCAGCTTGATCTAAATCAATAATTCGGTTTTTGCAGGGTTTAGCCTTACTATGTAAGCTTAATTGCTTGGGGGATACATTCAGATCATGGGCCGCACCGCAATTGAAAAGCTCACCGCGGTGAGTAAATAACCATGCCGGCTTCAGAGATCGTCTTTGTATTGGTGGTTCTGCTGGGCATAGCCATGCTGATCGAGGGTATCTGTCCGAACCTACCGGTCCTTAAGCATCTTCCGTTCACGGTAATCCTGGTCCTGATTGGTATGCTGCTGGGCTACCTGTCCCACGAGCTGCATTTCATGGAACCCCTGCAGGGTTTCAGCTTAAGCCCTGAAATCATGTTATTCGTATTTCTGCCGGCATTGATTTTTGAATCCGGGTTTGCGCTGGACGCGCGCCAGATGATCAAGGATTTGCCACCGATCCTGATTCTCGCCATACCCGCGATGCTCATGTCCACCTTCGTTGTCGGCCTGGGAGTCTGGTGGGCACTTGATGTCAAGCTGATCGTTGCCCTGGTGTTCGGCGCGTTAATCTCTGCGACCGATCCGGTCGCGGTAGTTGCACTGTTCAAGGAACTGGGTGCCCCGAATCGCCTGAATGTCCTGGTCGAGGGCGAATCCCTGCTCAACGACGCTACCGCCATCGTGGCTTTTTCGATTTTGCTCGGTATAGCCGTCGAGGGCGGTGGCATCAGCTGGTCCGATGCCGATAACATTTTCCTCGAATTTCTCAGGGTGTTTGTCGGGGGCGCCTTGTTCGGTGCCTTCCTCGGATTCGTGGTCTGCGAATTGTTATACCGAATGCAAAGCGGAATCAGCGTTATTCTGACGTCATCGATCATCATCGCCTACGCGAGCTTCGTCATTGCCGAGCACGCATTCCACGTGTCGGGCGTCATGGCGGTGGTCGGATCGGCAATTGCCCTACGACGATTCGGCGTCACCCGGTTTCGCCAGGATACCACTCATTCCATCCACGAGGTCTGGGAAGTCATCGCCCTGTCCTGTAATTCGCTGCTGTTTTTACTGGTCGGCTTATCGATCAGCATCGGCACGCTTTTTAATCAGCTCGGGCCTATAGCCATCGCGATCGCTTTAGTACTGAGCGCACGGGCACTGTCGATTTATAGCATTGTTCCGCTGGCGGTAAAGTGGTTCAAGCTACCACACATCAGCATGGGCGAACGTCACATCATGTGGTGGGGCGGCCTCAAGGGCGGCCTGGCTATCGCCGTGGTGCTTTCGATCCCCAGCGATCTGCCAGAACGCCAGTTCCTGTTCGAAGTCACGCTCGGAATTGTCCTGTTTACCCTGCTGATCAGCGCACCCACGATACGCCCGCTGATGCATTTTCTCGGCTTAAACGAGTTTTCCAGGGGAGAAGAGCTGGAGTATCGGAATTCGCTCCAGGGTGCCGAGGAGTCTTCTCAAAAATACTTGTCGAAGCTGGCCTCGAGCAAAATTGTGCCACGAAGCACGGTTGCTCCCTTGCAGGGGCAGATTCATCAAACCTTTTCCAGCGGGATCGACGATGACGATATAAAGGCACATGAAGACGATGAGTATTTCGCCGAGTTCCGAGCCTACAAGGTAGAGAGAGAATCTCTTAAATCGCTCTACGAGACTGGTGTTATCAGCCAGTATATTTATCTCGATATGAACAACCGGCTACATGCCGTGCAGGAATCTCTGCGCCTGGGTGAAGCCGGGATTGGAGAAGTCGACGAGTCGGAAGAGCTTACCCTGTTTCAACGACTCGAGATTTTTGTGCTGGGTAAAATACGTGAAAAGAGCTGGCTTGCCGGGTGGCTTTCAAAATACCAGGAACAAAGGACGGTGCATCGGGTTCAACGTAATCTCGCACATATCCTGGTATCTGCCGACGTGATAGCAATGCTGGACCGACAGGATGATTTGCTTGAAGACGCCAGGAACAGCGTTATATCTGCCTACGAGGATCGAAAAAAATACTACCGTAAGCAGTTGAAACAAATCAGGAAATATTATCCTACATACTACCTGCAATTTCTCGAGCGACTCACGACACAATCGATGATCAACAGTGGCTGGAACCGGGTAAAGTCCGAGTTCGCCCACGGCGATCTCTCTGCCAAGGGTTTCAACCTGGTGCAGTCCAAAGTAGAAGCGGTTTTGGCAGAGGTCGACGAGTCACCGCTGATTTTTACGAAAACGGTCAGCTCCATATCCGAATATCTCGAAGACATAGACCTGTTCCATGATTTAACCGACAAGGATTTTACCTTCCTCGAGGAAAATTCTTCGATCGTTACATTTTTAGCCGGCGATACCATCATGGGTCGCTTTGAAACGGGTATAGATTTCTACGTGCTGGTCGACGGCAAGGCGACCGTCTGGATCAAGGATGCATTCAGTCGCGAACAGTTCATGGCCGAACTTCTGAAGGGAGACTTCATGGGTGAATCCGGCCTGCTGGCAAAGGCGAAGAACCGTAAGCATCACCGCAGCGCCACGATCAAGGCAGAGACACCCTGTACCCTGGTTAGGATCTCGCCCGATACCATGTCGCGAATACTCTGGAAGTACCCAAAAATTCTGCAGGAGATACGCGAGATCAATGAGGCCCGTTTAAGCGTACGTCCGAAGAGCACCGATGAACTGCGTGTCTACAAGCCCCATAAAAAGCATTAACAAGGAACAAGGTCTGTTGACCCGCGTAAAAAAGATCGCGGTTTAATTATCAGGCAATACCCGGGTTGCCGGCCACGTTTTTAATTTTCGGGGTGTTCAACTTCTTGATGCGCGCGGTATCCTCGCGGCGCAGGTAGTCCGCAACCACGTCCCAGATAGGTGCGCCTGGAGACTGCGAACCCACGGTGGCCCAACCGGCTACCTTGTAGTTCTTCGCCGCCTCGATACGGGTACCATCGTCGAGCTGCATGTCTGCAATTCTCTCGCCGGCACCGGCATCCGGATCGATACTGTAATCGAGGCCACCGAGACGCACCATATCACCGCCCTGCTGGTAGTAAGGATCCTTGTTGAACAGGTTGTCGGCAACGTCTTCGAGAATCAGTTTGATATTTTCACCGGACATTTCATTAACATAGGTTTCGGGATAAGTAATGCAGGTTTGATCCATGACGTGTTCCATCGTGATGGTTTGTCCCGACAACACGGTGGTACCCCAGCGGAATCCCGGGGACAGCGATATCTGTGCATCGCCCTCGACACGCAGCGCATCGCAGATCACCTGGTCAAAAGTACCGTTAAAGTTTCCGCGTCGGAACAACAGGTTTTCGGCAACCGCCAGTTCTTCCTGCAACTTTGGCAGGTATGGCTTGCGCGCCTTTTCTATATAAGCGGCCATCTCTGCATCCGCATCGAGTAGATTTGAGAAAACCGGCAATAAGCGATAACGAAAATCGCGCAGCTTCTTGCCCTTGTAATCCATGTCCATAACACCCAGGAACTTGCCGTTGGAACCCGCGTTGGTAACCAGTGTTTTACCACCTGGATTGGTTACGGGTATCGCAGCCGGCACACCATCATGCGTATGACCACCAAATATCGCGTCGATACCGCTGACGCGGGATGCCATCTTGAGGTCGACATCCATGCCGTTGTGCGACAGCACGATCAATCCATCGGGGCTTTCCTCGTCCCGTGCCTGCTCGACGATTTCCTGCATATCGCCTTCGTTGATGCCAAAGGTCCAGTCCGGGATAAATCGTTGCGGATTTGCAATCGGCGTATACGGGAATGACTGACCGACCACGGCAATGCGTAAGTCGCCCATTTCCCGAATCGTGTAAGGCTTGAACACATGCCCGCTGTCTTCATTGAAGTCACCCAGGTCGGCAAGCTCATAGTCAAACAGTGCATCTTCCTTGACCTTGCAATTCTGGCTGACAAATTCACCATCGAAATTCCCGGCATTATCGAGGATTTCGGCCGCCAGGTAGGTAAATTCCCAGTGACCGGTCATGACATCAACCCCGAGTAAATTACAGGCCTCGACCATATCCTGACCCCGGGTCCAGAACGCGGTACCCGAACCCTGCCAGGTGTCACCACCATCGAGCAGTAACGAGCGACCCTGGGTATATTCCGCACGTAACTTCTTGACCAGGGTTGCGAGGTGGGCAAAGCCACCCACCTTGCCATAGGTGCGCGCGGCTTCCTGAAAATTAAGGTAGGTATAAGCGTGTTCCTCGATACCGCCATGCGCAATACCGTACTGTTTAACCAGGTTTTTTCCAACCAGGTGTGGCGCCTTGCCGAAGGCGTCACCGACGCCTAGATTGACACTGGGCTCACGGAAATAAATCGGGTTAAGCTGGGCATGACAGTCGGTAAAGTGCAGGATGCGCGCATTGCCGAAGGCCGGCATGTCATAAAGCCTGGAGCCCTCGCTACTGGCCGATAATCCGGCTCCGGGAAACATTCCTGCAGCGCCGGCAAGGCCCAACAGCCTGATAAATTCTCTACGGTTCAAGTTCATAACGCCCCCTCAGGCAAGTATTTCAGTTAGTTCGGCCAGGTTTTCGATCACCAGGTCCGGGTTGGAATCGCCGATATCTTTGCCGTGATTATATCCATAAGGTACGCAGATGACGCCAAATCCGGCTGCGCGCGCCGCCAGCACATCATTGCTCGAGTCACCGACCATCAGGCAGGTGCCATAATCGAGGCCGAAATGATCCGCGGCATAATGCAGCGGCATGGGATCAGGTTTTTTGCGGGCAGTGGTGTCGCCGGCCACGACCAATTCAAAAAAGGAGTCCAGTCCCATCGCCGCGATCAGTTTCGAGGTGAAAGGTTCCGGCTTGTTGGTTACACAGGCGAGATGCAATTCGAGCTTACTAAGACCTTCCAGGGTTTCGATAACTCCCGGGTAGACTTCACTATGATCGCTGGCATGCTCACCATACAGCTTGCTGAAAATTTTCAACCCGGCCTGGAAAAGGCCCTCCTCCGGCTCGGCGTCCATGTCGTTGGTCAGGACGCGCTTGACGAAGCGCTCGAGGCCGTTACCAACCCAGTTTCGTGCAGCCTGGGGGTCCTGCAACGGCATTTCCAGCGTACGCAACATTTCGTTACCACACCATGCCAGGTCACCAAC
Organism: Gammaproteobacteria bacterium; assembly: GCA_029288195.1. Taxonomy (GTDB): domain Bacteria; phylum Pseudomonadota; class Gammaproteobacteria. The sequence goes on from JARFPR010000109.1 coordinate 7,537, forward strand.
GCTATCGACGAGAGTGCCATCGAGATCGAACAGAACCAGTTTTACCCGGTCCAAGGTGGGTTTATCTTTCGCTCCGCGGCTATCAGTTCGGCTTGTGGCTGCTGGCATATCCATTGTTGAACGCCTGTTTCGACAGGTTAAAATTCAGCTAGCCTGCAAAGCTATCAAAATCGGGCATCCAATGTAATAACCCGATAGCAATAGGCGCTATTACTTTCTTAACTATCCTGTCAGTGCTGAAAAAACGCGTGGCAGGCGTTCCGGCAGCCTCTCGATGTTATCCACGATCGAATAGTTATTGGCGCCGAAAATACGCGCTACGTAACTATCGGCATTCGGATCCAGCGTCAGGCAATAGCTATGGATGCCCCTGGCGGCGAGTTCCTCGACCGCATGACGGGTATCCTGGCGCAGGTATTGCGGGTCGCGCTCGTCGATGTCGGCGGGTTCGCCGTCGGTAAGCAGCAGAATCAGGCGTTTGCGGCTACTTTGCTGATCGAGATGATGACCGGCATGACGCAGGGCGGCACCCATGCGCGTCGACAGGCCGCCCGTCATCCCGGCAAGCCTGGCCTTGCTGTCGTCGCTATAGGATTCATCGAAATCCTTGAAGCGGTAATACTGCACGTCGTGACGTCCATCCGAGGCAAAACCGTGGACCGCGTAATTATCGCCAATCGCGTCCACTGCCCAGGACAGTAAACCGGTCGCCTCGCGCGTCAGGTCGAGAATTCTCGGCTGCTCCTGGTAACCTTCTTCGTCTTCTTTCAGTTCGCCGATGCGATCGTTAGTCGAGGCGGACAGGTCCATCAACAGTACCATCGACAAATCGCGCAGGTGTCGTGTTATACGGATATTGACACGCGGATCAGGCATGATGCCGCGTCGAATATCGATCATCGCGCGCACCGCGGCGTCGATGTCGAGCTCATCGCCATCCTCGTAGCCGCGCTGGCGTATGATGCCCTGCGGTTGCAGCGCATCGATCAAATGTTTGATGCGACTCGCGATCGGCTTGTGTTTTTCGAGAATTTTGTCCATAACCCCGGGGTCGTCGCGCCGCTGGCGGCGTTCGATGACGGTAGTCCACTCGGGGCGCGCCAGTTGTACCTGGTAATCCCACTCGTCATAGTGAAAGGGTTCGGACATCTGTTCCACCCCTTCCGACTGGTTGTAACTGATACCGTTGTCCTCGTAGGGAAACAGTTCGGTCGGCAATACCCAGACTTCCTGTGGACTGCCATCCTCGAGCTCGGAATCGATCTCGTTGACCATTTGCATGACGTTAACGTACTTGCGACGGGTCGGCTGGCGCCACGGCAAGACCTCAACATTGCCTGCATCGGGGCCGTTTTCATCAAAGTTCCACAGATAACGGTTATCGTCGCGATAGGGTACCGGCGAATCCTGCAGCACTCGCAATGCCGGTATTTTTTCGTGCCTGCCGAGGACCGAGAAAAATTCGAGACCGAATTCGAGTACCAGCGATCGATCGACAGCCTCCGCCTCGAGCAGCTTGCGATAACGGCTGGCAATATCGACGATCCAGTCCTCATCGTCGCGGTAATCCGCATCCAGCAGTGCACGATTCAGGCGTAACATTAAACCCGCAACCGGGTGACGATCGGACGCCTCGATTTCGAGCGCATGTTCAAAAAACCCAAGCCAAAGGCGCCGTAGTCCGGGGAACCGACTGTAGGCGAGGAATTCGACCCTGGCATCCTCGAAGATTTCGACCATGCAGCTTTGTGCCGGGCTCAGATCATCAGCGTCAATCGATTCTGTTGTATAAACGATATGTGCCGCCGCGTGCGCGGCCGCCGCGCGATAGACATCGATACCGTCGATGCCATCGAAACGATCGAATGCGTCGGGCAGATGCACCAGGTAGTTTTCGATATAGGGCCTGCTGCCCTGGCGGGTTTCGAAATCGTCCGCGGTCGGGCGCATGAAGAATGCACGCGCCCACAGCGCGCGCAGGTAAAAATTGAGTTTGCGGTGGTTATCAACAAACAGCGTGCCACGACGCTCACGCTGCAGTACCGATTTCGAGGTCTCGGTTCGCAGGCCGAAATAGACGCCCTGCCCCTCGAAATCTCGCTGATAAGCCTGCGCGCCCCACATTGCCCAGCGCCGCAATCCGCCGAGCGTCAGTTTCGACAGCAGTTCACCTAATGATTCCATCATCGGCCGCAGTCCGCGTGGCGCCTTACCGGCAAGCTGATGTAATAGCTTGAAGTAACCGCGCAATAGCTCGGCATCGCCGAGGCGGGTTGCCGCCAGCGGCAGGTTGGAGAGAATCAGCGTGATTACCGCCCCCGAAGTCAGCGATGAGAGTTTCATGATCGCTTCGATCGTATCGGGCACGATATCTTCGCCGACTTCCTTCGCCACCACCGGCATCTCCTGCACGTAGGTCAGAACCAGGTCCTGACCCTTGCCCAGCGTGCACATGGACTTGATGCCGACCAGGTAATTTTCGAGACCCTGCGGTGACATGATGCGTTGTGCCTCGAGCCAGGAGGCCTCGACCGCTTCCAGGTTTCCGAGATCATCGGGATCGATGCATTGCAGGTATTCGGCAAGCTCGGGATGCATGGGTCGATCTACCCTTCAATTGCGTCATCCCCGCGCAAGCGGGGATCTTGAATCGACTGGATTCTGAAGTCATCCCGATGCGTCGGACCGCCGCGCAAGCGGGGATCTTGAATCGACTGGCTTATGGAGTCATCCCGATGCGTCGGACCGCCGCGAAAACGGGGATCTATTGACCATGGATTC
>JARFPR010000171.1 GCA_029288195.1 Gammaproteobacteria bacterium
CCATCGAGCTCGTCGCCACGCAACTGGTAGGTTGGGCAGGTTGCGTTGCAGAATCCACAATGCACGCACTTGCGCAGGATCGTCTCTATTGCCTCGGCATGGCGGCCCTGTTTAAATCTTGGTGCGAGATTGGTTTGCATGCCTAAAGCCCGGGGTAGATTCTGCCCGGATTAAAAATACCGGCCGGATCGAAACTGGACTTGATGCTGCGTTGTAGTTTCAGCATTGCCGGCTGCAGCGGATGAAATACCGCGACATCGGCAGCATGTCGTCTAAATGCACAGACACTGCCACCGATGCCTTCCGTCATGGAGCGAAGTGCCGGGATATCAACCTCGCCACAAAGCCAGCGCTGCGCACCGCCCCACTCGATTAACTGGGGGATATCGCCCAGTTGGTCGGTAGTCGCCGGCGGTAACGAAATCCGGGTTAATGGCTGTGCGTCATCGAAGAAATCGAGGGCTTGCTCTTTCAACTCGTCCCAGCACGATTCTGCAGTCTCGCCACCCAGCTGGTCCGCCGCATATTGAACTCCTTGCGCACTACCCGACAGGCGCAACAGGCTGCGTCCGGCGACCCATGAAGAAGCAGAAATCGGCCACGGCTCAGATCCCAGTTCATTAATCCAACGAACATGCTTATCGGCGCTGTCATGTTCGAAGGCAAGCGTCAACTCGGTTTCATAGCTCGGAATCACGCGGATCGAAACCTCGAGAATTACACCCAGGGTGCCCAGCGAACCGACCATCAACCGTGACACGTCAAAGCCGGCGACGTTCTTGATGACGCGTCCGCCAAATTGATTAATTTCACCGTGACCATCGAGGATCTTAACCCCCAACACGAAATCCCGAATACCGCCAGCAAACGCACGGCGGGGACCGGCCAGTCCACTTGCCACCATGCCGCCGATGGTCGCATCGCGGCCGTAGCAAGGCGGCTCGAATCCGAACATCTGTCGCTGCTCGGCAAGCAGCGCCTCGATCTCGCTCAGCTTGCAGCCTGCGCGCAAGGTAATGACCAGTTCCGCGGGATCATAGTCAATAACCCCGCTATGCCCGGAAACATCGACCGGCAAGGCCTCCAGTGACTCACCATAGAAGCGTTTACTGCCGCCCCCGATAATTTCGATTTCACCACCGGTCGCGGCAACCGAAATGACCTGGCTCGTCAGTTCCCCCTCGATGTCAACATCGTCAATCGAGTTCATCAAAAACGATCCAGTTCCGGGAACGGTAGCTTGCCCTCGTGCACATGCATTGCGTTGAACTCGGCGCAACGTGCCAGCGTTGGAATTGCTTTGCCCGGATTCAGAAGTTTCAGTGGATCGAAGCACTCGCGAATGGCGTGAAACTGCTCGCGCTCGGTTTCGCTGAACTGTACACACATCTCACCGAGTTTTTCGACGCCGACGCCGTGCTCGCCGGTAATCGTACCGCCGTGATGAATGCAAAGCTGCAGGATCTTGCTGCCGAGTTCCTCGGTCTTTTCGAGTTCGCCTTCGTTATTAGAGTCATAGAGAATTAACGGATGCAGGTTACCGTCGCCGGCATGGAACACGTTGGCCACCGGCAACCCGTATTCTTCCGAGAGCTCGCGTACGCCACTCAACACCGCGGACAATGCTTTGCGCGGAATAGTGCCATCGATGCAGTAATAGTCGGGCGAGATACGTCCAACCGCAGGGAAAGCCGCCTTGCGACCGGACCAGAATAACAGTCGTTCGGCCTCGTCCCTGGCAAGGCGGGTTTCGGTCGCACCGCCTTTTTTGAGCACCTTTTCCACCAGCTCGATTTGCGATAACACCTCTTCCTCGGTGCCATCGAGCTCGCAAATCAATATCGCTTCGGCTTCAACCGGATAATCCGCATGCACAAAGTCTTCGGCAGCACGAATCGCGGGGTTGTCCATCATCTCGATCCCGGCCGGGATAATACCCTCGGCGATGATTGACGCAACGCTGTCGCCTGCTTTTTCTACCGAGTCAAATACGCCCATGACCACGCGCGCACAACGGGGAATGGGTAATAGCTTCACCGTTACCTCGACGACGATACCGAGCATCCCTTCCGAACCCACCAGCAGTGGCAGCAAATCGTAACCGTCAGCCTGCAACGAGCGCTGATCGATTTCGAAAATCTCGCCCTCGGAACTGACCAGCTTCAGCGCCAGGATATTGTGCAGCGTTAATCCATACTTCAGGCAGTGAACCCCACCTGCGTTTTCCGCAACATTGCCACCGATGGTGCATGCGATTTGCGAGGACGGATCCGGTGCATAGTAGAGACCGAGTGACTTGACGGCTTCCGAAATCGCCAGGTTACGCACCCCCGGTTCGACCACGGCCAGGCGCGACAAATGATCAATCTCCAGTATTCGATTCATTTTGGCCAGGCTAAGCACCACGCCTTCGGCATGGGGCAGTGCGCCACCGGAGAGACTGGTACCCGCGCCACGGCTGACCACCGGCAGGCGCTGCTCGTGGCAAACCCGCATCACCTGCTGTACCTGCTCGATGTTTTCGGGTAACAGCACCAGTAACGGCTGTTGTCGATAGGCGCTTAAGCCGTCGGATTCGTAAGTGTTAAGCGAGGTTGGTTGATCGACCACATTCTCGGGAGCCAGAAATTCCCTGAATTTGGCAGCTAGTTTTTCGCGGTGGGTCTGTGACATGGAATCTATGCTAGCATTTTGATTTATTATTAAAAGATATAACGACAAATGACTCGCATTGTATTTCTCAACGGCGACTACCTGCCCGAAGACGAAGCGAAAATTTCGATTTTCGATCGCGCGGTCAATTTCGGTGATGCGATCTACGAGGTGGCGGGGGTGCTCGACGGCAAACTGATCGACTTTGAACACCACATGCAGCGTTATTTCAACTCGCTCGAGAAGCTATCTATCGAATCCCCGCTCGAGCAGGCGCAAATCCTTGAAGCCTTTCGCAGATTGGTCGAACTCAATCAAATCGACGAGGGGCTGGTATACATGCAGGTTACCCGCGGTGTCGCCGAACGCGACTTCGTCTGGCCGGAAGACATCACACCCAACGTGTTCATGTTTACCCAGCCCAAGGCATCCAGCGAAAACAGTGCGGTCGAGACCGGGATTACCCTTGCCAGCACAGCCGACATTCGCTGGGCACGACGCGATATCAAGTCGGTAAACCTGTTAGCCCAGGTGCTAGCCAAGCAAGCGGCACATGACGCCGGCGCCCACGAGGCCCTGATGGTTGACGCCGAGGGCTATGTGACCGAATGTGGCAGCACCAGTTTTTTTATCGTCAAGGGCGACCTGGTTCTGACGCGTCCGCTAAACAACGATATTCTGCCGGGTGTGACCCGTCGCGCCGTGGTGGGACTTTGCAATACTCACGGTCTCAGGCTCGTGGAAAACCGGTTTACGCTCGATGATGCCAAGGCCGCCGACGAGGCTTTCATCAGCGGTGCGTCGACTTATATCCTGCCGGTAGTAAAAATTGATGACCAGCAGATTAGCGCGGGCATTCCCGGGGAACTAAGTCGTCGCCTGCGCGACATTTATATCGGCTACGCGCGTGCCTCGCTGATTTGAAAGCGATTTATTTTGTCAAAAATTTTTGGAACTGAACGGAGTGACTCGAAACCAGTTACGCAGGAGTAGCGAACGCCTCGAGTTTTTCGAGCAGCTCGAGCGGTACTTCGACACCCTCGGTTTCGGCTCGCAACCTGGCCTCGTGACGACGCGCCCCCGGTAAGCGCACCCCCGGTTCATTTGCAAGTGCACTCAGCATGGTATCGAGTCGCTGGGTATAGGCGCTGTCTCCACCGGGCGCAAAGCTCCCCGGAGAAATTGCAATAAAAAACTGGCCAACCTTGGGTTCACCACCCGTATTATTCTTGAAAACCGGTGCCTGGAACGAACAATGCGGACCGCTTAACACACCCGCTAGCAAATCGACCAGCAATCCCAGCAACATACCCTTGTAGCCACCGGCAGGTGCCAGCGCGCCACCGTTGATCACAGCGGCCGCATCGGTGGTGTCGTTACCATCCTTGTCATAACCCCAGCCGACCGGTATCGGCCTGCCTTCCGCGGCGGCTTTCTTGATCGTTACCAGGGCAACCTGGCTGGTCGCCATATCGGCAATTATCGGCTCCTGGTCGACTCGAGGAATCGCAAATGCCATCGGATTCGTGCCAAAGAACGGCTGCGCGCCCGGCGCCGGGGCAACCGCCGATGGCGAATTGGCAAACCCGAGCCCGATCAACCCGGCGCTTGCCATGCG
>JARFPR010000250.1 GCA_029288195.1 Gammaproteobacteria bacterium
TGCGCAGCAGATCCCGTTCGGTGACGATACCGGGTTCTTCGTCCTCTGTTGTGGATTGCACGTACAGTGAGCTAACCTCGCGGTCGATCAAGGTTGCCAGGGCGTCACGCAAACTGATGTTGGGTTCAACGAATAACGGGGGACTATTCATCAGGTCGCGCAAGCGATGCCGGTACGGAAAACTGTCGATGCGTGCCAGGGTGGTACGCGTGCTTTTGGCCTGGTGAACATCGAGCCAGCCGATTTGGGCTTCACGGGTGCTGGTCTCGCTAAACCGCTCACAAGCGCGTTCAACTTCAGCCAGTGTGCGAATTCCGCGCTCCCGCAGTCGTGGAATCAGGGCTACGAAAATTTCGGCGGTTGCAATTGCGTCACCCAAAGCGCTGTGGCGATTACGAGTTTCGACACCGATCCAGCCGGCGATCGTATCGAGCGAAAAATCGGGCAGATTAGGGCCCAGCAGGTTCACCAGGAAGCGCACGTCCAGGCAGCGTGGTACCGACCACTCGAGGCCGGCGATTTCCTTTTCTCGTTTCAGCATCGCAAGATCAAAGCCGGTGGCATAACCAATCAGGACCGAATCCTGGCGCCAGTCATCAAATGCGCTGACGACCTCGCCGAAGCTCGCTGCTGCGGCCACGTCGCCATCACTGATACCGTGAATGGCCTGGCTTTCCGCTGGAATAGGTACCCCGGGATTGATCATTTGCTGGAAATTCCGGGCTTCTTCCACCTGGCCGTGCACGATGCGTACGGCGCCGAGTTGTATCATGCGCGCGCTGCTGGTATCGAGGCCGGTGGTCTCGCTGTCGAAAGCGATCGCATTCAGTGACAATAATGGAATCGAAGCCGGGTTGTGCTGTATCGCCATACCCTAGCGACCACCGGATACGTCGATAAAACTGCCCGAAGTATAAGACGATGCATCTGACAACAACCACAGTATCGCTTCGGCTACTTCTACGGGCAACCCGCCACGTTGCATCGGTACTCCGGACTTGAGGCGGTCGACACGCCCTGCCTCACCGCCGTCTGCGTGGATGTCGGTATAGATTAATCCGGGTTTTACCGCATTGACGCGAATACCCTGGTCGCCCAATTCATTCGCAAGCCCGATCGTCATCGCGTCGATCGCTCCCTTGGCGGCGGCATAATCGACATACTCGTGGGCAGCACCAAGATCGGCAGCGCGTGAGGATAGATTAACGATAGACCCCCCCTTGCCACCGTGTTGGGTGGACATGCGCTTGATGGCTTCACGTGCGCACAAAAAACTGCCGATTACATTGGTTTCGAGGATGCGTTGCCAGCGAGCAGGAGACATATCGACGAGGTCGCTTTGCGGTTCCAGGATACCCGCATTATTGACCAGGCCGTCGAGACGTCCTAAATCGCGGTCAATCGCGCGAAACATGGCTTCCACTTCCGACTCGATGCTGACATCGGCCTGGAACATGATCGCGTCGTGCCCGCCGGCAGTAAGCGCTTTGAGTAATTCGCTGGCGGCGGCTTCATTGTGTAAATAGTTGAGGCACAGCGAATATCCATGCGCAGCGGCGAGACGTGCGGTTTCAGCGCCGATACCGCGGCTGGCGCCGGTGATGAGAAGTACTTTCGACATGGTGTTTGCTTATCCTCGGGCAAAAACCAGGGCTTTTACCGGTTACTGGTAGATCAATTCAAGAGTCTCGGGCTGATGCCCCCGGTTGCGAATCGCATGCAATACCCCCTTGGTATCCTGCCGAATTTCGATATAAATCTGGCTGTCGGAGACGTTCAGCTTATCCACCAGCGCTATTGCATCGACTTGCTGATTGTAAACGATAATTGATTCAGGGCTGTCATCCAGACTGGCCTGTAGTTGATTTTGATCAAGACAGGGCTCGCAATCGTCAGCACCCGAGATTAACAAAGCGACCAGGGGCTGGCCATGCAGGTCAACGGCGCGGGTGATAATTTTATAACTGCAGCTGCGCTTAATCGTAAGCATGAGATTTTATTTCAGCTTGTCGCGCAGAATTGCGTTGACCTGCCCTGGATTTGCCTTGCCCTGGGATTGCTTCATAACCTGACCGACGAAAAAACCGAGCACTTTTTCCTTACCGGCGCGGAATTGTTCTACCTGCTCCGGGTTGGCGGCGATGACCTCGTCGATCAGGGTTTCAATTGCGCCGCTGTCGGTTATCTGCTTCAGCCCGCGTGCTTCGATAATGTCATCGGCGCTTCCCTCACCCTGCCACATCGCATCGAAAACTTCCTTGGCGATCTTGCCTGAAATCGTATTGTCGGCAATTCGAGCCACCAGCTGGGTCAGCATTGCCGGTTTTATCGGCGAATCGGATATCTCGAGGCCAGCCTTGTTCAATGCGCCGGCGAGGTCACCCAGGATCCAGTTGACCAGTTGCGCCGACAGTTCGGGTGATTCGGCAAGAGCCGCCTCAAAGAAAAGTGCGGTATCTCGATTACTGGTTAGCAGTTCCGCGTTGTAATCCGATAACTTGAGATCATCGATATAGCGCTGTTTTTTCTGTTCCGGCAGCTCCGGTAGCCCGGCACGAATGAGCGCAATATCCTCGTCACTGACAGTGACTGGCAATAAATCCGGATCGGGAAAATAACGATAGTCGTTGGCCTCTTCCTTGCTGCGCATCGAGCGGGTTTCATCGCGTTCGGCATCGTAGAGCCGGGTTTCCTGCACGACGCGGCCACCGTCGTCGATCAAGTCAATCTGGCGTTCTATTTCAAAATTTATCGCGCGTTCGAGAAAACGGAAAGAATTGATATTTTTAAGTTCGGCGCGGGTGCCGAGTTCCTGCTCCCCCTTGCGCCTGATTGAAACGTTGGCATCACAGCGGAACGACCCCTCCTGCATGTTGCCGTCGCAGATTTCAAGATAACGCACCAGCGAGTGTATCTTGCGTGCATAGGCAACCGCCTCTTTCGCCGAGTGCATATCCGGCTCCGATACAATTTCGAGTAGCGGCGTGCCGGCGCGATTCAGGTCGATGCCGCTTTGTTCTGGAAACTGGTCGTGAATCGATTTACCGGCGTCTTCTTCGAGATGTGCCCGGGTAATCCCGACTTCCTTTTGTTCGCCTTCACCGGGGCTGATGGAGATATGTCCCTTGCCGACGATGGGGAGTTCAAACTGGGAAATCTGGTAACCCTTGGGCAGGTCAGGGTAAAAGTAATTCTTGCGTGCAAACACTGAATGACGATCGATTTCGGCATCGATTGCGACGCCAAAGCGGATCGCCATCGAGACGGCTTCACGGTTCAGTACCGGCAATACCCCCGGCATGCCAAGATCCACGGCGCAGGCCTGGGTATTGGGATCAGCACCGAACGCGGTCGATGCACCCGAAAAAATCTTGCTCGCTGTCGCAAGCTGCGCATGAATCTCGAGCCCGATAACACTTTCCCAGTCGCTCATGAGGCCAGCTCCGGGGATTGTAAATGCCAGTCAGTAACCTGTTGGTAGCTGTGCGCAGCAGTCAGCAAGCCGGCTTCATCGAAGTAATTGCCGATCAACTGCATGCCGACCGGCAAACCGTCGACGAAACCAACCGGCAGCGACATGCCTGGGAGACCGGCGAGGTTCAACGAAATCGTATAAATATCCTGCAGGTACATGCTCACGGGATCATCGGTTTTGGCGCCGATCTCGAACGCTACCTCGGGTGTGGTCGGTCCCAGGATTAAATCAACGTTCTCGAAGGCGTTTTGAAAATCATCCTTGATCATGCG
>JARFPR010000257.1 GCA_029288195.1 Gammaproteobacteria bacterium
AGCTCGGTAAAAAAACGATTCAGGATAAATACCACGTCGTAGGCCAACACGCGTTCGCCGAGATTGGTCGAGCCGCGCATATCGACAAACATCGCAACCACGTACTCCTCGTGACCTTCCACGCCGCCGCTGTGCAGGGTCGTGCTGAGGGGTAGATTCGCCATTACTAACGGCGTAATCGCGAGATCGGTTTTCGGATACAGCTGACAGGCCAGGCGAATCTCCTTACCCGCCTTGATGCGTGCCAGCGCCTTTGCCTCGAGGTCATCAGGTGGTTCCAGCTCCGACAATCCACTGCCGACGTGAACCCGACAGGTGGTACAGCGCCCGCGTCCGCCGCAAACCGATGCGTGCGGGATACGCGCGTTGCGCAAGGCCTCGAGCAGCGAAACCCCGTTCAGTGCCCTGACTTTGGCGCCATCGCTATGGCTGATACAGTAGGTGCCCTGACGCGCCTGGTACCAGAGCCTGACCTGTCGCGCAACCAGTGTCAGGACTAGCAATGCTGCCATGACAATCCAGGCCTGAGCCTCAAGCCCTTGCAGGAACTCGACATCACGCCGCTGCATTGCGATATTCGCGGCATAGATTTGATCGAGTCGTTCCTTGTCGTCCAACCAGCCGCTGGCCTGTTGCAGCATGCTGAACAATCCGACATATGCAAGTGCCGGAATCAGCACCACCAACGTGTAGGCATAGGGTACGAAGCGCGGGTAGCCTTTGCGGATGCGCAACCAGAAATGCAAACCAATCACCATGTGAACCCAGATCACCGAAATCAATAGGACAAGTTTGGCCAGCACCACCGGTTTTAATGCCAGGGAAGTGACAACGTAGTAATAATTGGGATCGATGTTGCCGAGCAGATCATAGCCGCGATTACTGATGGCGTGCCCTGCCACCAGCGGCAGAATCGACAGGCCCAGTAGCAATTGCAATGATTGCCAAAGCGACATGCGCAGACTCGAGCGCCGGTAAATCGAGCGCAATGCGATGATCGCGTGAAACACTAGGGAGCCGTAAAGCAAGACCTGCCCCGGAAGATTCTGGAATATCGCGCCCACGGTTTGGCGATAGGCTTCCGCGGCTTCGATCGAAACGATACCAAAGCTGTGGTTAACCAGGTGCTGCACGACGTATAATGCGAGAATGAGTCCGGTGCCGAGACGCATCTGGGATTCGAAGTTCTTCATGACCCGGAATTAAATCAGAAAATGAGGGTCCGAGATATCACAACCGATAAAATTGAAAGGAGGGCAACACGATGAAACGATTATTCCTGTCTTTAATAATGCTTACACTCGGCATGAGTTCCGCGTTTGCGCAGGACGTCAAACGAGAAATTACACGCGTAACCGGAGACGTTTACCGCTTTCAAAATAAATTTCATGTAAATATGTTCGTTGTTACCGGGGAGGGCGTGGTGGTAACCGATCCGATCAACCAGGAAGCCGCCAGGTGGCTCAAGGCTGAAATCGAGAAAATCACCGATGAACCGATTACGCACCTGATCTACAGTCATAGTCACGGTGACCATGCTTCCGGCGGCACCGAATACGGCGATGTGCCGAACGTGATTGC
>JARFPR010000430.1 GCA_029288195.1 Gammaproteobacteria bacterium
TGCTGCTTCCCGATAGTCGGCTGGAACTATTGATGCAGGCCAGGCTCTAAGACTCAACGCCGTTACCGGCATCTTGCACATATTTGCAACCAACCCCAAGGCGCCTGCGCGAAACAGAGGCTTGCTCTATACTTTCCAGCAAGAATCACTCACACAGAGTCCTCTGGGCACCCGTGCTCTCGCTGACATTTTGCCTGCCGGGAGCCGCTACTGATACTCGAAACCCGGGGGTCCGTTGTGCCGGAAGCGGACTCTGGGTCTCGAACAGAATCCCACTGATATATACTGGCCATTAAATTGGGCGACGGACAGTGAGTAACAACAATGGAGACACTCAGGTTTGATGTTTTCGGACGCCAGGTTCTTATTACCGCTTCTAACAACGGCTGGGTTACGTTTTACTTGGGCGCCGAAGGGAAAAAACGATCAGCGCCCGATATAGTAATACCTCCAGATATTCAGAAGTCGGAGATCGCGCAATATCTCGACGATCTATGCCACGAATGGGCTACGGAACAGCACCCTAGTGTCAAGCAGCTAGATTAATCACTACCGTCAGCCTGAACTCTAAAGGCAGACACTCGTGATTGCTTCTCGGGCTTCCCTGAACGGCCATAAGCAAATACTCGGCAAACATAAAAAACCCCGCACAGTGGCGGGGCTTCGGTTTTAAACTTTACCTTGCTAGTTGGAGGATATACGAGAAAGATACTTTCAAATTCCAGGGATCATGGCTTTATGTATTCAGTTCACTCATGATCTTTCCGAGTGTGGCTCTCAGGCTTTGCAGCATATGTGGTTCGAGTTTCTTGAAATTCGCCGCATCCCCGACTTGGGAGTCACTGCTAACCGGGCGCTCCGCAAGGGTGGCGTCTGATTCTTTCCAGATAACCTTGCCATCCTGATTGACAGCCATCAAATCAACTTTAACCGTTGCATAGTTTTTGCCAACTTGCACCAGGCCGTTATAGTTCGTTCCATCAATTGAATAGCCATAGGTAATGTTGACATGCACGGCGGCATCAAGGCCTAAATCCCGTGCTAGCGACGCCATATTTTTTTTATCGCTAATGCGTTTATATCCACGGGCTATATTTTTCTTACCAAACATGGAGTTTCCTGAAGCCCTGGTGTTTGCATAAACATTGTCATCAGTAACGTTTTTCTCAGGCAACAAAATGTAGTTATTGGTTTTTGACATACTACTAAACACCGTTGGTATTGATTTGTCGAGCATCTGCTGCGAGTTTTGGAGAAAGCCTTTGTCCGACGATAACGCGCTAAGCGCTCCGCTCAGGCTGGAATCGGAATCAACCTGGGCAATATAGACCTCGGCCGTAATGGAAACAATTCCGAATATTTTGTCTGCGCCAAAAGCAGAAGTGTCTTTGGATCTACCCAGAGCGTCAAACAGTGTCATACTCGTTGACGCGTCTTTGCTGGATATCGTGCAGCCTGCCTGTATTGATACTAATGCCAGGGTTGCCACTGTGACCATTACTTTTGTTAAGCCGGTCATTTCGCGAAAGGTGATCATGTCATAAAATTCCTGTTGATTTTTTTACAGTATAGTTGGTTATTTCAGTTCTACATGGGGGAGAGATAATTTGGAAATTCAGGGTGAACAATACTTTATTACCGTAGTCACGGATGTCCGCTTAGGCCGTAGGTTGTCTCCCACTCATATTTTATGAGGGTTCGCTTTGGGTCGTAAGCCGACCCTTATCCATGAAGTCTGTGTGTCCGTTTTCACCTTTGGCATGAACTATTTCACTGAAATGTAATGTCATTAGGGTGAAAATATAGCGGTGAAAATTTGGAGGATGATCCAATGCATTACCCTGAAGACGCTGAGCCGAAGGACTATGCTGATAAGTCTAAGAATCAACATCTGATTTTTGATGGAACGGCGAATCTGGATTATTTAGATGATAATCAAATCCCTCAGGTTAAGGGTTTGGTTGAATTGCTAAATCACTATTTAGCCGACAAGCCTGATCGGGATCACTAAGTCTTAGTTTCTTTTTTTCTTTGGAACAATTATCGAATATCTGACAAGGGCTGTAAGCAGACCCCAAATTAGGAAACTTGAGTGTCTGCTTTCACGACAACCCGAATCTACCGGAAGCAGATTTATACGTGGGGTTACGCCGTAAGACGATCCCGGCAAGATCTCGAATAACGGAATCCAGCTAGTTTCCGAGCGCCGCCTTGAGTTCGCGTCGGCGAGCATGCAGCACCGGTTCGGTATAGCCGTTGGCAACCTCGCGGCCCTGGAATACCAAGTCGAGCGCGGCTTGAAACGCGACACTCTTGTCAAAATCAGGCGCCATATTGCGGTACTGCGGGTCGCTTTCATTCTGCCGATCAACCACCTCGGCCATTTTTTCAAATACACTGCGCACCTGGTCCGCATCGGTGACGCCGTGATGTAACCAGTTGGCGATGTGCTGACTCGAGATCCGCAACGTTGCGCGGTCTTCCATCAGATCGGTGTCGCCGATATCGGGCACCTTGGAACAACCCACGCCCTGGTCGATCCAGCGCACCACGTAGCCCAGTATTCCCTGGGCATTGTTTTCCAGCTCCATCATGAGTTCGCTTTGCTTGACCTTGCGTTCACCGAGCAAAGGAATGGTCAGAATGTCATCGAGACTGGCGCGCAGGCACTGCGCGAGTTGCTGCTGCCGCGCAGACACATCGACCTGGTGGTAATGCATCGCATGCAGGCAGGCCGCAACCGCCGAGGGCACCCAGGCGGTGTTGGCACCGGCACGCGGATGCGCAATTTTCTGTTCCATCATCGCCGCCATTTCATCGGGTGCAGCCCACATACCCTTACCGATCTGGCCATGACCGGGCAATCCTGCTTCCAGCCCGACGTCGACGTTCCAGTCCTCGTAGGCCAGCAGCCAGGTGGAATTTTTGATATCGTTCTTTGGAATCATCGCTCCGGCTTCCATGCTGGTATGAATTTCATCGCCGGTGCGGTCGAGAAAGCCGGTATTGATAAAAATAACGCGCTCTCGCGCCGCGTGAATACATCCCCTCAGGTTCACGGTGGTGCGACGTTCTTCATCCATGATGCCGATTTTCAATGTCGCGGGCTCCAGCCCAAGCGCATCTTCAACCATTTCGAACAGCCTGATCGCCGCCTCGACTTCTTCCGGTCCATGTATTTTCGGTTTTACAATATTGACGCTGCCTGCACGACTGTTTTTAAACGGCCCGTTACCTAGCAGGTCATGCTTGGCGGCCAAAACGGTTACCATTGCATCGAGGAAGGTCTCCGGGATTTCCTTACCGTCACAGGTTACGGCATCGGTATACATATGGGTGCCGACGTTCCGCACCAGCATCAGGCTGCGTCCGGGCAAAGCAAAAACAGACCCATCCGGGGCGATGAATTCGGGGTCCGGATTCAGACTGCGTTCGATTGTTTCCTTGCCGCGTGCAACCGTGGCCTTAAGATCACCTTTCATCAAACCGAACCAGTGTCGATAGACCCTGACCTTATCCTCGGCATCGACTGCCGACACCGAGTCTTCGCAATCCATGATAGTTGTGACAGCTGACTCGAGATTGATATCGTAGATGTTGGCAAGGTCTCCCTGGCCGATAAAGAAGCCCTCGCCGATCAACAATTCGATATGCAGGTTATTGTGACGTAACAGTACAGCGCTCGGTTGCTCGGGATCTCCCCGGTAGCCGGCGAAACATTCGCGCCAGCCGAGCTCGGTTTCCTTGCCGTCACCCATGACCACAACCAGTTTCCCCGACACGACTTTGTAGCGCACCGCGTAGGCATGGCTACCGGTTGCAAGCGGCACCGCCTGGTCGAGGAAATCACGTGCGTAACGAATAACCTGTTGACCGCGAACCGGGTTGTACTTTGCGGTCTTCTTGCAACCATCGACCTCGAGAATGATATTGGTGCCGTAGAGCGCGTCGTAGAGGCTGTACCAGCGGGCATTGGCCGCGTTGAGTGCATAGCGCGCGTTGTCGACCGGTACCACCAACTGCGGTCCCGCGATCACCGCAATCTCGTCGTCGACATTTTCGGTGGTTACCTTGAAAGGATCTGGTTCCGGAACCAGGTAACCGATCTCCTGCAGGAAAGCCAGGTACGGATCACGCTGCACCGGTCCAGGATTCGCCTTGTGCCAGTCATCGATCTTCGTTTGCAGCTGGTCCCGCTGCTGCAGTAGGTCCGAGTTCTGCGGACCCAGTTCGGCCACGATCTGCGCCAGGGATTGCCAGAATGACGGAGCCTCGACTCCCGTGCCTGCCGAGATTTCCTCGACCAGGTCGTACAGTGCGCGGTCTACGCTGAGACCGCTGATATCTACGCGATCGCTCATAAATAATGTCCCTGGATCCTGTTACTAAAACCACCTAATGGCGCCGAATTGCCGAGTATATATAGCTTGCGGGACAAAACTAGGACCTGATCGGTAATATTGAAAATTTATATGCACAACTTTAAACGGGCCACTTTGCAAATAGCACCTCAAGCCCGAATTAGGATAAGATTCAGATTATTGCCTGCAGGCTCAAATCTCCAGAAAATTTAAGGAAACTCTATGAAAGCAATTACGTTGCGCGACTTTGGCGGCCCCGAGATGATGCAATTAAGCGAGGTTGAAAAGCCCTCGCCCGATGACGGTCAGGTACTGGTCAAGGTGATGAATTCGTCAGTAAATCGGCCAGATATCATCCAGCGCGAGGGCAACTACCCACCCCCGCCCGGAGATTCTGAAATTCTCGGACTCGAAGTTGCCGGAGTGGTTGAGTCGAATGGCAATAACGCCAACCGTTTTAAACCCGGTGACCGCGTGGTGGCGCTGGTTGGTGGCGGTGGCTATGCCGAGTTTGCGCTGGCACGAGAAGATCACGCGATGTCGATTCCGGATTCGGTCAGCTTCGAACAGGCCGCCTGTATCTGCGAAACCTATATCACTGCCTATCTAAATTTGTTCATGCTCGGCGAGGTGCAGGGCAAGCCGTCGGTTTTGATTCATGGCGGTGGCGGTGGCGTTGCGACCGCAGCGATTCAGCTTTGCAGAGCCCTGACTCCTGATACCGAGATTATTGTCACGGCATCCAGCGCGAAACTTGAGCGGGTTGCGCAGCAAGGTGCCGACCACGTCATCGATTACCGCGAGCAGGATTTTGCCGTGGAGATTAAAGGTATTACCGCGGGGCGCGGTGTCGATGTCATTCTCGATCACATCGGCGCAAAGTACCTGCAACCGAACATGAAATCCCTCGCGCTGGCCGGCACCCTGATGTTGATCGGCGTCATGGGAGGTATCAAGGCCGAGCTGAATCTCGCGACCATGATGGTCAAGCGACAGCGCATCATCGGTTCAGTGCTGCGTTCTCGGCCAGTCGCTGAAAAGGCTGCGATCATTAGTCAGTTCGAATCGAACGTGATACCACTTTTCGCAGCGGGTAAAATCGAACCCCTGGTCGATGCCAGCTTTGCGCTCAAGGATGCCGCCGAAGCGCATAGGCTGATGGAACAAGGTGGCCATTTCGGCAAGATCATCCTGTCCAACCAGGAGTAAGGCCATCAGGGTCGTCCCCGGCCCTATATCGTCATCCCCGCAACCTTTAATGTCTTTCCCGCGCAAGCGGGAATCTTTCAATTACCATGACGTTACAAGATCCCCGCTTGCGCGGGGATGACGGAGTAAATTCGTGGAGATGTCGGTCTTTGGACTAGGCGGCTTCGAGTTTGATCGCGCAGAACTTGAATTCGGGGATTTTGCCGAAAGGATCGAGCGCCTCGTTGGTCAGCAGGTTTGCGGCGGCTTCGTGGTAGCAGAACGGGATGAACACCTCACCCTTTTTCAACGCGGCATCGGGGCGCGCGTAAGCACGCAGTTCGCCGCGCCGTGATCTGGCGACAATTTCACCACCGGCTTTCACGCCCATGGCTTCCAGGTCGTGCTGATTCACGTACACCACCGGCACCGGTTCAATTGCATCGAGCACCTGGGCGCGCCTTGTCATTGAGCCGGTATGCCAGTGTTCCAGTTGGCGACCGGTAATCAATACCAGTGGATATTCCTCGTCGGGTTGCTCATCCGCCGGAATCGACTTCGCTGCAACCAGCCTGGCCTTACCATTAGCGGTCGGGAAATCATCAACAAATACCACTCCCTGGCCGGGATCATTTTCGTCCGCACAGGGATAGGTTACCGATGAAGCCTGGCCCAGACGATCCCAGGTAATGCCTGTAATGCTCGGCATGGCGCCACGCATTTCGTCGTAGACTTCGGACACGTGGGTGTAGTTCCAGTCCAGGCCGATGCCCTTTCCGATATCGCGGATAAGCCACAGGTCCTGTCGTACCTCGCCCGGCAAAGGTACAGCGGCACGTCCAAGCTGCACGCGGCGATCGGTGTTCGATACAGTACCGTCTTTTTCAGCCCATCCCGATGCCGGCAATATCACGTCGGCAAAGGCCGTGGTTTCGGTCAGGAACATATCCTGCACCACGAGATGATCCAGTGCCGCCAGTGCCTCGCGGGCATGATTCAGATTCGGATCCGACATCGCCGGATTTTCACCCATGATGTACATCCCCTTGATTTTGCCTTCGAGAATGTTGTGCATGATTTCGACCACGGTAAGTCCCGCCTTATTATCAAGCTCGCTATTCCAGTACTCGCTAAAGAACGCGTTAGCATCGGGATTATCGACGCGACGGTAATCGGGGAACATCATCGGAATCAAACCCGCGTCAGAAGCACCCTGCACGTTGTTTTGACCGCGCAGCGGATGCAATCCGGTGCCGGGACGACCCACCTGGCCGGTAATCATCGACAACGCGATCAGGCAGCGTGAGTTATCGGTGCCGTGAATATGCTGTGAAATCCCCATGCCCCAGAAAATCATCGACCCTTTCGAAGTGGCAAACAACCTGGCCACTTCGCGCACCATGTCGGCATCGATTCCGGTTACCGGCGCCATCTTCTCAGGACTGAAATCGGCTACATTCGCCTTCAATTCTGCAAAATCGGTAGTGCGTTCAGCAATGAATTTATCGTCGGTAAGACCTTCATCGATAATTACGTGCAGAATCGAATTCAGCAGTGAAACGTCGGTCGATGCATTGAACTGTAGAAAGTGAGTGGCATGCCTCGCCAAATCGGTCTTGCGCGGATCCAGCAGAATCAATTTCTTGCCGTCGCGAATGGCGTTTTTCATGAAAGTAGCCGCTACCGGGTGATTGGTGGTCGGGTTGGAGCCGATTACCAGGAAAACCTCGGCATGCTTGACGTCTTCGACCTGGTTTGAAACCGCACCGGAGCCGATGCCCTCGAGCAGGGCCGCGACACTTGACGCATGACACAGCCGCGTACAGTGATCGACATTGTTGGTACCGAACCCGACCCGAACCAGCTTCTGAAACAAGTAGGCTTCTTCGTTCGAACCCTTGGCCGAACCGAAACCGGCGAGTCCGGCACCGCCAAGCTCGTCCTTGATTTTGCGCAAACCGCCGCTGGCGAGATCCATAGCCTCTTCCCAGCTTGCCTCGCGAAACATTTTTGACGGGTCGCCCGGATCAAAATGCTCATTCAGCCCTTTGGGCACACCTGGTTTGCGTACCAGTGGCTTGAGCAAACGCTGGGGGTGATTGACATAGTCAAAACCGTACCGGCCCTTGACGCACAGACGGCTGAAGTTAGCCGGGCCGTCGCGCCCTTCGACGCGCAGAATTTTATCGTCTTTGACGTGGTAAGTTAGCAAACAACCCACGCCACAATAGGGACATACCGAGTCAACCTTGCGGTCGGCTTCGATCAGGTGCGCGCCAGTCGCGTTGCTGAGAGCGCCGGTCGGGCAGGCAGCAACACATTCACCACAGGCAACACAGGATGACTCGCCCATCGAGTCACCGATGTCGAACACGATTTCGGCGTGATGACCGCGGCGCGCAAGACCGATAACGTCGTTGACCTGCTCCTCACGACAGGCGCGCAGGCAGCGCGTGCACTGGATACAGGCATCGAGGTTAACCGCGATTGCCGGATGCGACAGGTCAGCCTTGGGCTGATGCCGGGGTTTGAATCTCGGGTTGGCAACCTCGAGTTTATCGGCCCAGTAGGTCAATTCATTGTCGAGCGTGTAGGACTGCTCAGGCATATCTGACAACAACAACTCGAGCACCAACTTTTGCGATTTCTGCGAGCGTTCGTTGTCCGAGTTAACGACCATGCCCGGGGTCGGGTTTCGACAACAACTAGGCGCGAGTACACGTTCGCCGTCGATCTCGACCACGCAGGCGCGACAGTTGCCGTCGGCGCGCAAGCCATCGGTATAACAAAGATGCGGGATCTCGGTACCGGCGCGTTGCGCTGCCTGCAGGATGGTTTCACCCGGCAAGGCTTCAACCGAAGCACCGTTCAGCGTGAACTCGATAGTTTCAAAAATTGAATCAGGGTTCGCGGCCATTACTGTTGCTCCTCGATACCCAATTCATGGGGAAAATATTTAATAACTGACAGGATCGGATTCGGCGCGGCCTGCCCAAGGCCACAGATCGAGGCGTCGATCATAACAGTGGATAAGTCGTTCAATTGCTCGATATCCCAGTCGCCAGTCGCCATGATGCTGACGGCCTTCTCGCAGCCCACCCGGCACGGCGTGCACTGGCCGCAGGATTCGTGAGCGAAGAACTTAAGCGAGTTCAGAGCCGCCTGTTTAGCGCTGTCCTGGTCCGACAGCACCACGACTGCCGCGGAACCGATAAAACAGCCATATTCCTGCAGGGTGTCAAAATCGAGCGGGATATCGTTTAAGCTGGCCGGCAAAATACCACCCGAAGCGCCGCCCGGGAAATAGCCGTAAAACTGGTGACCGTCTAGCATGCCACCACAGTATTCCTCGATCAGTTCCTTGATAGTGATGCCTGCCGGTGCGAGATGTACGCCCGGCCTGTTGACACGACCCGACACCGAGAAGCTACGTACGCCCTTGCGCCCATTGCGACCCTGCGCATCAAACCATTCCGATCCCTTCTCGATTACGTCCCGAACCCAGAACAGCGACTCACAGTTATGCTCAAGCGTCGGGCGACCGAACAGGCCGACCTCGGCGACGTAAGGCGGGCGTAGTCGCGGCATCCCGCGCTTGCCTTCGATCGACTCGATCATCGCCGATTCTTCACCGCAGATGTAGGCGCCCGCGCCGCGGCGAATTTCTATATGGGGGAGTTCGTATCCGGATTTTTCTTCGAGTTCGGCAACGGCAAGCTTCAGATTCTGTATCACCGAGGGGTACTCATCCCGAATGTAGATATAACACTTGTCAATTCCGATCACCTTGGTTGCAATCAGCATGCCTTCGAGAAAGCGATGTGGATCGGAGAGCATGTAGAAACGGTCCTTGAAAGTTCCGGGCTCACCTTCGTCGATATTGACGGCACACAGGCGCGGTGCGGGTTGATCGCGCAGGATGCGCCACTTGCGTCCGAGCGGAAAGCCGGCACCGCCGAGACCGCGTAGCTGGGTGCCTTCGAGCGCCTCGATAATCGTGTCACCGCTGATATCACCACCGAGAAGGCGCTCATATAACTGGTAACCACCTGCTGACCTGTATGCATCGAAATCGATGCTGTCATCTGGCATCGGTTGAGCAATATTGCCTGCATCGACCGCGGATTTAACCGCGTCGGCTGTTGCAGTATCGACCGTGTACTGGCCAACCACCGCAACCGGCGCCTTGTCACATCGGCCGACACAGGGAACGCGCTGCACGCGCACACCGTCACCGAGCGAGGCTTCAAGCGCATTGACAAGTCCTTCGCTACCGGCCATTTCACAACTGACCGAATCGCAAACGCGCACGGTGAGCGCCGGTGGCGCAACGTCGCTTTCCCGGATCACATCGAAATGGTGGTAAAAACTCGCGACTTCGTAAACCTCGGTCGTGGCGAGGCGCATTTCGTGGGCCAGCGCGGTCAGGTGTGCTGCCGACAAGTGCCCGTGTTTGTCCTGGATCTTGTGCAGATGTTCGATTAACAGGTCGTGAGCGCGCGATTCTTCGCCGAGCAGATTCTGAACTTCGAGCAACGCATTAAGATCAACCACTCTGCCCTTGATCTTGCCCCGGCGGCGTTGCTTGCGATTGTCGACCGCGTCGGAATTGAGCTCAGGTTGCGACATAACAGTTCTCTGTAGTCTGGGTCCACTTAAGAAAAATCCCCGCTCTTGATGAGCGGGGCCAAAGTTTAACCCAAGGAGGAGCTAACAAAAACATGCGAATGCGAAGTCACGGCACGCTAATGCGCCATCACCGTAATAATATTGGTATTACTCAGCAGGTAGCTGGTGACACCGCCAAACAGGCGCTG
>JARFPR010000542.1 GCA_029288195.1 Gammaproteobacteria bacterium
ACTTGATGCCCGCCTCGGGGAACAGGTCAGAAATCGGCATCATTGCCGAGCCGATAATTCCAAAGGCGTGCTCGATGCCGTGCATCTGCAGAACCTTGATGAAGGCTTCTTCGGTGGTCATTTTCATTGCGCTGTCCTCGGAGAGGGTCTAATTTTTGTGGCTGGCTAAAATAAGCCAACCGCTTTTTTCTTGTAGTACCAGTTGAGGGGTATCGGTGATACCAACCAGTCTACCGTCATTGCAGCCCCGAAGGGAATAGTGAAGCAATTCCGGCCACTAAGCCGGTAAATCGCAAAAGTATGTCATTGCGGCGAAAGCCGCAATCTAATAAACAGGCTACTCGGAAAGCAGGCCGGAAAGCCCCGCGGGCTTTCCGTGAAATGTAGCCGGCAGGTTGAAATGGATGCCGGCTCGAGGCCGGCATGACGATTTTAGGGGCCGTCATTGCAGCCCCGAAGGGAATAGTGAAGCAATTCCGGCCACTAAGCCGGTAAATCGCAAAAGTATGTCATTGCGGCCCCCGAGCCGCAATCCATCACGGAGGCTCCTCAAAAAGCAATCCGGAAAGCCCGTTGGGCTTTCCGCCGTCAATTCCAGTTTTATTGCAATGGATCCCGGCTCGGAGGCCGGGATGACGACACTATTCTATTCGGGGCCGCAATGACATACTTTTACGATTTGCCGGTTCCAGGCCGGGATGACTTTAAATCATGTCGTGGATCAGGCCGGCGAGCTTCCTGATACCGGGCTCGATCTGGCGCGCGCTGATCGACGAATAGCCGAGGCGAATGAAATTGAGTGGTGGTTTTTCCTGCATGAAGTATATGTCGCCGGATTCGATCAGGATCCCGGCCGAGCGTGCACTTTCCTTGAGCTTGCGTGTATCGAGGCTTGCGGGCCCTTCGACCCAGTAAGAAGTGCCGCCAAACGACGGAATACGTGACGACTCCGGCAGATGTCGATTGAGTGCCTTGCCCATGACCTGCCAGCGTTCCTTGTAAGTCTGGCTGAGACGGTGAATCAGTGAATCGTGGTGACCCATCGACAGGAACAGGGCCACGATGCGCTGATTGTTGGCCGGTGGATGACGCACCATCAAACGGCGTAACGCGCGCGCCTCCCGGATCAACGCCTTCGGCGCAACCATGTAACCCAGGCGCAGCCCGGGCGCGAGTGTCTTCGACAGGCTGCCGACATAAATGACTCTTTCGTTGCCGTCGAGGCTTTTTAATGCCGGGGTCGGTTCTCCGATAAAGTTGATTTCGCTTTCGTAATCGTCCTCGATGATCAGAAAATCATGCTGCTCGGCCTGTTTCAGTAAATGCTCACGGCGTTCAAGCGGCATCGTTACCGTGGTCGGTGACTGGTGGCTCGGGGTGACGTAGACAAATTCGCAGGAGTTAAGATCAGCGCCCGGAATAACTCCGTGTTCATCGACTTCGAGCGGCACCACCTCGGGTGATTTGAGTTCGAAGATATTGCGCGCGTCCGGATAGCCCGGGTTTTCGATGCCGACGCGGGTGCCTTTCTGGATCAGCAGGTCGGCGAGTATATACAATGCCTGCTGCGCGCCCATCGTGATCAGGATTTCGTCGCGAGCGGCCCAGACGCCGCGGCGGGGCAGGATGCGCGCCTGGATCTGTTCGATCAACATCGGATCATCGGTATCAATCGCATCGGGCGTGACATCCTGGATGTCGCTGACACTGAGCGCCTGGCGGCAGCATTCACGCCAGTCCGCGACCGGAAACAGGTCCGGATCGAGTTGCCCGAACAGGAATGGGTAGCGGTACTTTTTCCAGTCCACCGGTTTTACGATATTGCGCTGTTGCGACGGATGAAACTTGATGTGCCGTTTCCAGTCCGGTGGTTTATGTTCGCCCTCGAACTTGAGAGGTTCCACCCGCACGCGTCCGTCGAGAATGGTTTTATCGATGTAGTAACCGCTGCGCTCACGCGCGACCAGGTAACCCTCGTCGATCAATTGCTGGTAGGCGAGCACCACGGTATTGCGCGCGATACCGAGATGGCGTGCGAGTTCCCGCGACGACGGCAGCGCGATTTCAAGCGGCAGCTTGTCATCCAGGATCGCGCTGACAATCATCTCTCGCAGCTGACGCTGGTAGCTGATTTTACGGTCCTTGGAGATGCGAAATAACTGGTTCCACATCATGTGATCGCTTCGGTTTTGCATCGATTTTTAAATTGGTCTATACAATTGGCACAATCTGGCTCTATTGTAACTTGTTCGATAGCATTTAGCCTCTGTTTCCCCTGACCTATTATGCAGTCAGGCTCTTTTTTGCGGAGCGTGCGATGAAACCAGAAAACATCAATGAAATAGTCGGTAGCGACAGGAATCACCTGTGGCATCACCTCGTGCAGCACAAACCCTGGCAGTCGACCGATCCCATGGTCATTGTTGAAGGTAAGGGCCTACGTGTAAAAGATCATAACGGACGTGAATACCTCGACGCGGTTTCAGGTGGTGTCTGGACCGTCAATGTCGGCTATGGACGTGAAGAAATTGCCGACGCGGTACGCGATCAAATTGTAAAGATGTGTTATTTCGCCAATTCCGCCGGCAATATCCCCGGTGCCCAGTTTGCCGAAAAACTGATCGACAAGATGCCGGGCCTGAGCCGCGTCTATTACGCCAATTCAGGATCGGAAGCCAACGAGAAAGGTTTCAAGCTGGTGCGTCAGCTCGCCGCACTGAAGAACGATGGCAAGAAACACAAGATTATCTACCGTGACCGCGATTATCACGGCACTACCATCACTACCCTGAGCGCGGGCGGTCAGGCGCAACGTAAAGACCAGTATGGTCCTTTCACCCCGGGTTTCGTCGAAATCCCGCATTGCCTGGCTTATCGTGATCCCCGCGGTGGAGATCCCGACTACGGTGTGCAGGCGGCGAAGGACCTGGAAAAGGTGATTCTCGCCGAAGATCCCGATACGGTCGGTTCGGTTTGCCTCGAACCCATTACCGCGGGTGGTGGCGTCATCGTGCCGCCTGAAGGTTACTGGGAGACCGTGCAGGAAATCTGCACAAAGTATGGTGTGCTGATTCACATCGACGAGGTTGTCTGTGGCATGGGCCGCACCGGCAAATGGTTCGGTTACCAGCATTACGGCGTCAAGCCCGACATGGTCACCATGGCCAAGGGTGTCGCCAGTGGTTACGCGGCGATTTCGGTGCTGGCAACAACCGAGGACCTGTTCAACGAATTCCTCGCCGAACCGAGCGATCAAATGCATTACTTCCGTGATATCAGCACTTTCGGTGGTTGCGCAGGCGGTCCTGCGGCAGCACTCGCCAACATGAATATCATCGAACGCGAAAACCTGCTCGATAACGTCAACCAGATGGGCGATTACCTGATGGATCGGTTGAACGAACTGATGGACAAGCACGAAATCATCGGCGAAGTGCGCGGCAAAGGCCTGTTTGTCGGTGCCGAACTGGTTAAGGATCGCAAGACGCGCGAACCGGTTGACGAGTCGGTGGCAGTCGCGGTGGCTGGAGATTGTCTCAAGCAGGGCGTCATGATTGGTCGCACCAATCGCAGCCTGCCCAAATACAACAATACGCTTTGCCTGAGCCCGGCGCTGATATGTACGCGCGATGATATCGATGAAATCGTGACCGCAATCGACGTCGCGCTGGGTAATGTCGCGCAATAAGCCCCGATACCGGCATGTTTAAAATCTGCCTGGTGAAGATCGCCGGTATCTTCACGCTAGCGCTATGCGTGATTTTCGCGAGCCTGCCTGTCAACGCGGCCGGGCTCAAACCAACCGAGATCACGGTTGCCTACATTCAGCAATGGCCGACGCCAAACCGGTTTGCACAGGCGAAAATGATTTTCGATGAGGCGCTCGGGCTCAAGGTTAACTGGGTTGCCCTTGCCGACGGCACGGAAATGACCGCGGCGATGGCATCGGGTGAGGTGCAGATTGCCTACGCGCAGGGGCAATTACCTTTCCTGGCCGGCATAGCCGGCGGAAACGATTTGAGCATGGTCGCAATCGCGGCCAGTTACCCGGAAAGTGATAACTGCATTGTGCGTGATGATGCCGGTATTACCCAGGCCAATGCAGCGCAGCTCGCGGGTCGCAAGATTGCAATCCAGGTTGGCAGTATCACCCATTACCGGTTGCTAAAAATCCTCGACCACCTGGGTGTCGATCAGAGCGAGGTCGAAATCGTACCCATGCCCGACCCCGCTGCTTCGGCCTATGCGCTGGAACAGGGCTACGTAGCGATGGCCTGTGCGTCCGGCAGCGCATTGCGCGGCATGTATGGATCAGGCAAGCCGCTGATGACGGGTGCCGAACTCGAGTCCATCGGGCTGAGATTGTTCGATATCGTCACGGTGCCGACGAAGTTCGCAACCGAGCACCCCGAAATTGTGCAGGCGTTCGTCGACGTCACCGAAGCTTCCAACAAGCACTGGAAGGAGCACCCCGAATCAATGCAAGCGGTTATAGCGCGTTCCGCCGGACTGAATCTGGAAGACAGCAACCTGGTTTTGCGGGATCTTTATTTTCCACTGGCTGAGGAGCAGAAATCGATTGCCTGGATGGCCGGCCTGGTACCGACTTATATCAGGGACCTCGCCGAGTTTTTCGTCGAGCAGGGCCAGCTCGACAAGTCACTGGATAGCTATGACCGCTTTATCACCACTCGATTTTTACGCTAACAGTTCGCTTGATACCCTGCGCGTGATTTGGTGATCGCGCCGGAGATTCCCGAAATGCAAATAACCGATGTCGTTGCCGGCCTCGGTGCGGATGATTTTTTGTTCCTCGAATCCGTGCAGGCAACGGCTTTGCTGTCAGCAATAGCGGCAACACCGATCGGTGACGACCAGGTATTTCTCGACAGCTGGAGTCGGCTCGAGGAAGACCAATACATGGCCGACGGCGGCAAGTATCGCAAGCGTCGGCACGCGACCTATGCAA
This sequence comes from Gammaproteobacteria bacterium, assembly GCA_029288195.1. Taxonomy (GTDB): domain Bacteria; phylum Pseudomonadota; class Gammaproteobacteria. The sequence goes on from JARFPR010000542.1 coordinate 4,970, forward strand.
TCTGGAACGCGGGCGAACGGGCACAGTTGATGCCCTACCAGCCACACTATCAAACCGTTGATTACAATCCGTTGAACGGCGGGGTGGCACGTTACTTCGCGCCGATTCTGGATGACCTGCACCAGAGCATGACACTGGCCGCATTGCTTGAGTTTGGCAACCAGGTTTTCAGCCAGCTCTCGGGTAATCACCAGTGGCATATCGAGCTGCACCAGTTTCGAATCGAGGCACGCGACGGTCGACTCGGCAAACCAACCCCGGAAGGCGTGCATCGGGACGGCGTTGATTTCGTCATCGTGGTCATGGTGAAGCGCGTCAATATCGACAGCGGGGCGACGACGATATTCGACACCGATAACAGGCAGATAGGAGAATTCCTGTTACGCCAGCCTTTTGATATGGCACTGGTAAACGATCGCCGTTGCTATCATGGAGTAACCCCGATTACGCAGATCGATGCGGGTGCCGAAGCCTTCCGCGACGTACTCGTGATCACCTTCAAAAACAGGGAATCGGTGTAAAAAACGTTATTTTGTTTGGCCATAACTGATTTATAATTCGCCGGCTTTCAAGTCGACCAACAGACTAACCGAGGTTTATCGTGGAAAGAGAGGCAATGAATTTTGATGTCGTCATCGTCGGCGCTGGACCGTCGGGTCTGACCATGGGCATCCGCCTGGCACAACTGGCGCAGGAAAAGGAACGTGAGCTCACGATTTGTATCCTCGAAAAGGGTGCCGAAGTTGGCGCACATATACTTTCCGGGGCCGTGGTCGAGACACGCACACTCACCGAATTAATCCCCGACTGGAAGGAAAAAGGTGCGCCATTGAACGTGCCAGTGAAGTCCGACCAGTTCAAGTTCCTGACTGCATCGGGTTCGATTGCGATGCCGACACCGCCACAGATGCATAATGAAGGTAACTATATTATCAGCCTCGGCAACCTTTGCCGCTGGCTCGCCGAGCAGGCCGAGGAGCTCGGGGTAGAGATTTTCCCGGGCTTCGCCGCGGCCGAGGTGCTTTACGATGAAAGCGGTGCGGTGCGGGGAGTTGCGACCGGTGATATGGGAATTGGCAAGGATGGTGAACCCACCGAAAGTTTTGAACCCGGGGTCGAATTAATCGGTCGCCAGACCATCTTCGCTGAGGGTTGTCGTGGCTCGCTCAGCGGTGAGCTGATGCAGAAATTCAATCTGCGAGAAGGGGTTGAACCACAAACCTACGGCATCGGTATCAAGGAAATCTGGGAGGTCAAACCCGAGGTGCATGACCAGGGTGCGACCCTGCATACCATTGGTTGGCCGCTCAAGTCCGATACCTACGGCGGTTCGTTTCTCTACCATAACGAAAACAACCAGGTTGCGGTTGGATTTGTCATCGGGCTGGATTATCGCAACCCGCATTTAAGTCCATTTGATGAATTTCAGCGCTTTAAGAACCATCCGGATATACGCCCGATCTTTGAAGGAGGTACCCGCGTTTCTTACGGTGCGCGCGCCATCTCGGAAGGTGGTTTGCAGTCGATTCCAAAGCTGACTTTCCCGGGCGGCCTGTTGATTGGTGATACAGCCGGCTTTCTCAATGTTCCGAAAATCAAGGGCACCCATACCTCGATGAAATCGGCGATGCTCGCCGCCGAGGCCGTGTTCGAACTGCTGCCAGCCGAGTACGACGAGGAGAACCCGGGCGCTGCGCTCGAGGCGACTGCCTATCCACAGCAATTAAAGCAATCCTGGCTGTGGCGGGAGTTGCACCAGGTGCGCAACATTCGGCCTGCTTTCCAGAAAGGGCTGTGGTGGGGATTGATCAACGCGGCGCTTGAAACTTATATATTTCGCGGCAAGGCGCCCTGGACCATGGGTCATCACGCAGATCATGAACAGATCGGCAACAAGAACGACTACCCGGTGATTGAATATCCGAAGCCCGACGGAGTCATCAGCTTCGATCGTTCGTCTTCGGTTTACCTGTCCGGTACCTATCATGACGATAATCAACCCGCGCATTTACGTCTGCGCGATGACAGCGTGCCGGTTGCGTTGAACCTCGAGAAATACGATGCGCCCGAGCAGCGCTACTGCCCGGCCGGGGTCTATGAAATTGTTGAGGTTGACGGCAATCCTGCGCTGCAGATCAATGCGCAGAACTGCGTGCATTGCAAGACCTGCGATATCAAGGATCCCAGCCAGAACATTCACTGGACCGTACCGGAAGGTGGTGGTGGGCCTGCTTACCCCAATATGTGACAAACCGGGGCACATTCCCGAGCATATCACTCGGGAATGTGCCCCGGTTTGTCATCCCGGAAACGCCGCCAGGCCTGCGCGGCCCGGCTATCCGGGATCTTGCAACCTGTCGTCGCTAACAGGTTTCTGTACCGGTAAACAAAAAGAATTTACCCTGTACGCGGGCCCCGGCGCAACGTCCAGCAATAGCACTGTTGCGAGCAGTTATTTACTTGCAACTAACTGTTTTTATGAGTTTTTTCCCATTCATAAAAAAAGGGAACTGACCCCACGCGGGGGCCAGCTCCCAGTAGTTTGTTCCCTTAGGAGAGAACAATGCCTCACTGTATTATAGATTACTCCCCGGAGGTTGCAGGACAGATCGATATCGATATCCTGCTGGATGCGGTGCATCAGGGCGCAATGGAGTC
>JARFPR010000024.1 GCA_029288195.1 Gammaproteobacteria bacterium
ATCCGTGATTACCAAACATCGGAATGGCCAGTTGCAGTAGCAGTAGATAAGCAAGCAATGAAAATATCATTGCATTACGCATGGCACGCGTGTGCCCGGTACCGATAAATATCCCGTCGAGCTGAAAACTCCACACCGACAAAATTGGGGCAATCACCATCCACGGCAAATAGCGTGAAGCGGTGTCGGCTACTGCGTCAATACTGGTGAACAGGTTTATGATCGCATCGCCAAGCACGAAGTAAACCAGACCTGCCAGTAAAGCGATGACGGCACCCCAAAAAGTGGTAAGCAATACAGCGCGCCGAAACACGCGTTGCCGCCCTGCCCCGTACGCACTACCGGCCATCGCTTCTACGGCATGTGCAAAACCGTCGAGCCCGTAAGCCATGATGCTTTGCAGGTGTAACAGGATTGCGTTCGCCGCCAGGATAACCTCACCCTGGCTTGCGCTCTTAGCGGTAAAATAACTGAAGGCAAACAACAGGCACAGGGTACGGATGAATATATTGGAGTTTACAGTAAATAGTTTTACCAGCGCGTCACGGGCCAGCAGGCGCGCGCGATTATAGTGAGAGATTGCGACGCTGATCTGCGTGCGCAACAGGTAGAAGCCGCATAGCATCGCCAGGTACTCGGCCAGCACCGATGCCAGCGCTACGCCTTCGACACCCCAGCCAAAACCGAGCACAAACAAAAGGTCGAGCAGTATGTTGCTGATGTTCAGTATCAGTTGCAACACGAAGGCGGCACGGGTGTTATGCATACCGATAAAAACCCCGGTAAAGGCATAAATGCAAAGCACCGCGGGCGCGCTCCAGATTCGAATGTGTGAGTAGTCGGTAGCAAGCGCTTCTACCTCCGCACTACTGTCGATCAGGTAGAGGACGAAATTGATCAGCGGCCAACCGATGACTATAGTAACCAGACCCAGCACAAGGGCCAGGATTAGCACTCTTAGTAGAGTGTCGGATAATCCTTTCCAGTCACCGGCACCGTAAGCTTGCGCGATAAAGCCGGTGGTACCCATTCGTAAAAAGCCAAATCCCCAGTAGAGAAAACTGAATATCAGGGCACCCAGTGCAACCGCCCCGATCGACTGCGGCTCAGGCAGGTGTCCGACCACGGCGGTATCAACCGCACCAACCAGCGGTACCGAGATGTTGGAGAGGATAATGGGTCCGGCCAGCATCCAGACCTTGCGATGTGAAACGACTAATGCATCCTGCGGCTGGACCATAAAACTAACGTAAACCTGTCAAGTTTTGGAATCGTTGTCGTGATCAAGTTCGGTCACATGCTCGGGCGTTTCGTCATGCGCGGAGAGATAGAGCTGACTCGATGTTGATTGGCTCGCAGGGACCGCAACGAAAGGTTTGCGCTTATCGGGGCTACCATCGCGGCGGCGTTTGAAAATTGCAAACGCGGATAGAACAAGGCTAATCAGGGCGAAGTAGAAAAATAGCCCCTGCGGACCGAGCACACCCATAAACTGGCCAGCAACTATCGGCCCGGTCACGGCACCGGCGCCATAAGTAATCAACAAGGCACCAGCCACCTGCACTCTTTGATTAGCGGTGACCATATCATTCGCGGTTGCCGCAGCCAGCGAATACAGCGTAAACACGAATGCACCGAATACCATGGCACCGATCAGGATCAGCGCATATTCGATCGCAAACACCATCCAGATGGCAGCAAACGCGACCAGCACCGGGATGTAAACCAAAAGCGGTCCCCGGCCAATGCGATCGGAAAGATGGCCTATGGGCCACTGCAAAAAAAGGCCACTCATAATCATGACCGCCATGAAAGTCGATAATTGTGCCTCGGAAAAGCCCATGTTGGTCGCGTAAACCGGGCTTAAACCGTGCACGCTCGAATTAACCAGGCCGCAGCAAAACACCCCGAAAACACCAAGCGGGGCGATTCGAAACAGCGTCCAGACATGCATTCGCGTTGAATGAACCGGCACCGGTGCCTTGGCGCGGGTCAGTAACACCGGAATCAATGCCAGTGAAAATATGATCGATGCCAGGCTGAACAACTGGTACTGCGACGGATCGCCGGTAGTCAACAGGAACTGCCCGCAACCGGCAGCGAAGTAATTGGTGATCATGTAAAACGACAGGACCTGGCCGCGGGTTTTATTGCTCGCCGCCTCGTTAAGCCAGCTTTCGGTGACCATGATCATGCCGGCCATGCAAAAGCCTGCCAGCATGCGCAGCAGCATCCACGCAATTGGTGTTACAAACAGTGGATGCAACAGGGCCGAAATCGACACAAACGATGCGAATGCCGCGAAAGAACGAATGTGACCTACCCGGGTCACCGCCCGACCGGCGAACAATCCTCCCAGCAATAATCCAGAGAAATAAGACGCGACGATGAATCCGACCGTTGTCGAGGAGAAACCCTCAACCTGGGTACGCACCGCGAGCAGCGTCGAAAACAGACCGTTAGCAAGCAATAGCAATCCGTAACTCAGGAGTAGTGAAGCGACGGTGCCGAGGGTTTTAAACAAGTAGTGGTCAGCAGCAGGTGAAGTTCGTGATTGTCGCTACTCTAAACCAATAAACCCACGAGTTCATCTAATGAATTAGATCTACCCGATTTTTTTGATGCTGCCAGCCTTTGACAATAAATCACTGGCGTTTTACCCTATCAAAACATTAAGAGTGTTTTGTACGTAAATTCTCCCTCAGGATCCTCGAGATTAAACGCGGATGCGTGGGTTCATGCTACGTTAATTAAACACCAATAAAATAATTACGACATCCAACCCGAGGAGTTAAAATGAAAGACGAAAAATCCAAATCCGAACTCAATTACAAGGATTTGACCCAGTCCGACAAGGACCTGGTGGCAAAACTGGTAAAAGGCGGCTTTTCCCGTCGTGAAATCCTGAAACTCTCGATGGTCACCGGCGTCTCGCTGGTCGCGGCAGAGCACCTTTTATTCGACGGTAAAGCAGCAATTGCAGCAACACCGAAGAAAGGCGGCTCGGTGCGGATGGCGTCCAATCTGCATGGACCCGACGATCAACTCGATCCCACGCTGTTTACCTCTACCATCGATTACACCCGCGGCCGAGCAACCTATAACAGCCTGATCCAGCATGCCAATGACCTTAGCCCGCAGCCCGAACTGGCAGAAACGTTCGAGCCGAATAGCAATGCCACCGAGTGGACTTTCAAGATTCGCAATGGTGTTACCTTCCACGACGGTAAGAAACTGACTGCTGACGATGTCGTCTATACAATGAAACGACACCAGGGCGAAAGTTCGACCTCGGTTATTAAATCGGTGCTGGCCTCAGTCAAGGAATGGAAGAAAACCGGCCCGATGGAAGTCAAGGCGATCCTCGAGTCGCCCAATGCCGATCTGCCGACGCTGCTCGGCCTGTTCCAGACCAAGATTGTGCAGGATGGCACCACTGGCGCCGGTATCGGTACCGGGCCTTTTGTCATGGAATCTTTTCAGCCCGGCGTGAAGTCGGTGCATGTTCGCAACAAGAATTACTGGCGTGAAGGCGCAAATCTCGATGCCTGTGAAATTACCGCGATCACCGACCCGGTGGCGCGCGTCAACGCCCTGATTTCGGGCGACATGCAGCTCGTTACACAGCTCGAACCCAATGCGTTCCGGCAGGTAGAAAGCGCGAAAAACGTCACCCTGCTGTCGACTCCAGCGGCATTGCAACTCGGTATTTGCGTCCTGAGGAATACCGCACCCGGTAACAACGATGATTTTGTCCTGGGCATGAAGTACATCCAGGACCGGGAACGCATCGTCAAGCGCGTCCTCAAGGGCAAGGGCTCGCTGGGCAATGACACGCCCATCAGCCCGGCTCACGGCAAGGACTGGTGCTCGGAATTAGCGCAACGCCAGTACGATCCCGACAAAGCCAAGTTTCATTTCAAAAAATCCGGGATCAGCTCTGCTGAACTTTATGTCGCACCCGTCTCCGGTGGTATCGAAGACATCTGCCTGACCGCACAGGCGAACTGCGCCAAGATCGGCTTCGATCTGAAACTGAAGAAAGTGCCGACCGATGGTTATTGGGGTGCAGTCTGGATGAAGGAACCGCTCAACGTAGTCACCTGGAACATGCGCCCCACGGCTAATTCACAAATGGCAATTCAATTCGGCCCCGGTGCCGCGTGGAATGACACTTTCTGGAACAATGAACGTATGGGTGAGTTGTTAAGCATGTCACTCGCGGAAACCGATCCGGCCAAGCGACACGCCATGTACTGTGAAATGCAGACCCTGATCCACGAAGGCAGTGGCATGGTTATTCCAGCGTTCTCCAATATCAACGATGGTATCGCCGACAATGTCATGGGAATGCCCACCGTACCGCTGGGTCAGTTAGGTGGCTGCGAATGGCCTGAATTTATCTGGCTCGCGTAAGTAAAAGTTAAAGTAGTTCGAACGGGGCCTGTATAAATTCATTTATACAGGCCTTTTTCGTTATAAAAGAAAGTTAACAGGGGGAAGCATCCAATGATGACACGAATGGTCATGCAGCGAATCGGCATCGGTTTCGCTACCTTAATCGTGGTTTCCATTATCGTATTTATAGCGACCAGCATATTACCCGGGGATGTAGCGCAAATCGTTCTCGGGCAGAGCGCTACACCCGAAACGCTGGCGGCGCTGCGCGCCGAACTTGGACTGGATCAACCTGGATACATTCGTTATTTCCTATGGCTGGGTAACATGATGACTGGTGATCTAGGAACCTCAAAGGCCGGTGGCGCAACCATTGCAAGCTTAATTGGCGGACGTCTCGGTAACACCCTGATGATGGCAGGATGGGTCGCAGTGATATCGATACCCATATCGATCGCACTCGGCCTGTGGGCCGCAATGCACCCTGGTACCTGGCTCGACCGTATCGTCACTTTTGGTACTCTGAGCCTGATCTCGGTACCCGAATTTTTCATCGCCACGGTAGCAGTACTCATTCTCGCGGTGGAACTCCACTGGTTACCCTCTACGGCTTACATGACGGGTGAAGAAACCTTCTGGGAATTGATGAAAGCGTTGGCGATGCCGCTGATCACGCTCGTTATCGTGGTATCCGCACAAATGATCCGCATGACCCGCGCTGGTATTCTTAACGTCATGAGTTCCCCCTATATCGAAATGGCAATTTTAAAGGGCGTACCGCGTGGCCGCATTATTCTGCGCCACGCTTTCTTTAATGCGATCGGACCGATCATAAACGTCATCGCTTTGAACCTGGCTTACCTCGTCAGTGGCGTGGTCATCGTCGAAACCATCTTCGCCTACCCCGGCCTCGCGAAATTAATGATCGACGGGGTGCAAACCCGGGATTTGCCGTTAGTGCAGGCCTGCGCGATGATATTTTGCGCCACTTACGTGGTGTTGATCCTGATAGCGGATGTCGGCTCGATACTTTCCAACCCGCGCTTGCGCAACCCGAAGTAATTGGGGGACTAAGAAATGACTGAACAAGTAGCTACTAAAAAAGAAGAAGAAGTTCTCGCGGAACTGGATTCATTTGCCGAATTACCCGATGCCCCGCCGAAACGAAAATTCAGGCTGTCCTGGGTTGGATGGCTCTCAGTCGGAGTGGTTGTATTCTGGTTGGTGATCTGTGTTATCGGACCGAGTATTGCACCCTTTCATGAAATGGACATGGATGGCGATGACAGCTTCCTGCCAGCCGGCCAGGGCGAGTATGGTTACTTCTACCTGGGTACCGATTACCTCAGTCGCGACACCTTTTCTCGCATACTTTTCGGTGCGCGCAACACTATCGGCATCTCGCTCGCCGCAACCCTGCTGGCCTACCTTATGGGTATAACACTGGGTATCCTGGCTGCGGTAAAGGGGGGCTGGATAGACATGGGTATAAGTCGAGTAAACGATGCAATCCTGGCACTGCCGACGATCATGCTCGGCTTGATCGTGATCGCGGCGCTCGGCTCCTCGATTCCTATTTTAATTGGCACAGCGGCAGTAATATACGCCACCAGCGTATTTCGTATCGCACGTGCACTCGGTCAGGACATCATGGTGCAGGACTATGTCGAGGCCGCGGCTACCCGTGGCGAAGGTATATGGTGGATCATCAGGGCCGAGGTATTACCGAACGCGGCCATGCCGCTGGCAACCGATTTTGGCCTGCGCCTGGTGTTCGTGGTGTTGTTCATCTCGAGCCTGAGCTTCCTCGGGTTGGGGGTCCAGCCGCCCGCATCCGACTGGGGCAGCATGGTGCGTGAAAACCTGCAGGGTTTGACCTATGGCTCTTATGCCGCAATCTGGCCCGCTTTAGCAATCGCTTCCTTCACCATCGCGATCAACCTGATTGTCGATGATATATCCGCCAAGTCCGGTGGCAGCCTCGCAAAGAAAATGGTGTAGAACAATGGGACATAATGATATAAATCGGGAAAAACTATTCGAAGTAAAAGATCTCAGGATCAGCGCCACCAACGATGACGGCGAAGAAGTTCCGATCGTCAAGGGCGTCAGCTTCGATATCCACAAGGGTGAAGTGGTCGCGCTAATCGGTGAATCCGGTTCCGGTAAGACCACAATATCGCTGGCGACACTGGCATATACCAAGCCGGGTCTGCATTTTTCAGGTGGCGAGTGCCAACTGTTCGGTAAGGACGTTTTGACCATGCCGCCATTGAGCCAGCGCGAACTGCGGGGTGGCAACGTCGCCTATCTTGCGCAAAGTGCCGCGGCGACCTTCAATCCGGCGATCACAATCAACGAACAGGTCACCGAGGCGGCAGTATTGCATGGCCGTCTGACGCAGCAACAGGCTAATGATCGGGCGATCGAGCTCTACCATGCGCTGGAGTTGCCCGATGCCGATCGTATCGGATTCCGTTATCCACACCAGGTGTCGGGC
>JARFPR010000045.1 GCA_029288195.1 Gammaproteobacteria bacterium
GAGTTTCGATGTTGGTGAGGTGCAGTGGATTCTCCCGGTTCGGATATCTGCAACAAGGCCATCAGTTATCCTCCAATTCGAACTGGAGTTCGGATAGCTGCTGCTGAATACGCTGGATAAACTGCATCTTGCGACTGCTCGACATTGCAGTATCGAGTTCCCCGGCTTCGAAATGCGAAACAAACTCGGCTGCAAGCTGGTCGGCTCTTTGCTCAAGCCTGGTCTCGATCTGCTCACACTGCTGTAAAGGATCATCGCTATGTCGGCAGGATTCGACTTCTTCTCGCAATTCGATCTGCTCCATCAAAAACTCGGTATCCGAAGTTGTGCTCGAATCGTCAGGGATAGTCGCACCGCTGATTTCAAGCAGGTATCGTGAACGTTTAACCGGGTCCTGCAATGTTTCATAGGCCTGGTTTACCCACGAAGCTACCTGCGTCGACAATCGTTTATCCCGCTCGTCAGCACTGATGTAACGATCAGGATGATAGGTAGCCTGTAAGCGTTGCTGCTCGGCCTGTAAGCGCCGGCTATCGAGTTCGAACCCGGGATCCAGGCCGAATAGCTCGAAATAGTTCTGCTTAAAATCAGGGGACTGCATAGAACCGGCGATTTGATTTAAACGGTAAAGCTCTCACCACAGCCGCAGGCATCCTTGGCGTTAGGATTTTTGAACTGAAATCCTTCATTAAGACCAACCTTGGCAAAATCGACCTCGGTGCCATCAAGAAAAACAAGACTCTTTTTATCAACAACGACCTTAACCCCCTTGGTTTCGAATACCTCGTCGTCTTCCTGCAGTTCATCGACAAACTCAATCACGTAAGCAAGCCCGGAGCATCCAGTGGTTTTGACACCAAGTCGCAGGCCTATACCCTTGCCCCGGTTGTGCAGAAAATGCTGCACCCTTGATGCGGCTATATCGCTAAGATGAATCGCCATTAATATCTCTTTATCCGGCTGCCTGGCGCATAACGGCTGGCAGCTTGTTCATCAATTCCAAAAGTTTCGCTACAAACGCTTCGACATCCCGAGCTGTTTTCCATGCCAAAACTGACTCTGATTGCATTCAAGGCCAGGCTGTCTTCAGCACGGGCTGATTCAATTGCCGAGCGCGCCATGCGACCATAACTATGCAGACTCGAAGGGTTGCCGGTTGGATTCTGCAGGAACGGCATCATCGCATCGGCCACTTCCGGATGCATCGGTGAGGTTGCATTATGGTCGAGATAAATAGCCATGGCTTTAAATCAAACTTTGTCGCTGCTGCCGCAAATCGTGAGCACGAGACAGCGCCTGTACCTCATCATTCTGCATCATGTCGGCAAGCGATATCGTGGTCAGGTAATTTTCAATTTCTGCGCTTAGTTCTTCCCATAGCTGCTCGGTCAGGCAGGGTTCGTAAGTCGGTGAACCATTGGCAATGTCCTTGTCTGCAACCTGCATTTCCTCGTCAACCGCATTGATAACGTCGGCAATACAAACCTGTTCCGGTGAACCGCCCAGACTGTAGCCGCCGCCGGGTCCACGGGTACTGACGACCAGCTTATTACGGCGCATCTTGGCAAATAATTGCTCCAGGTAGGAAAGCGAGATTCCCTGCCTGACCGAAATATCGGCAAGCGAAACTGGGCCCTCGTCAGAGTGCATGACCAGATCGAGCAGTGAAGTCACCGCATACCGGCTTTTAGTGGATAGTCGCATCTTGAAAAAAGTTGGCGTAAAACGAGTTTAGTATACAATCCTGACTAAAATGGTCAACTATTATCAAGGGGTAGTATGACTATTACTTTTGTGCCATTTCCGGGTTCGCTTTCGATCACGATCTGTCCGCCATGGGCCTCGACAATAAGCTTGCAAAGATATAGTCCCAGGCCATAGCCACCAGTATCCCTTTGCCTGGAGTTATCAGGCCGGTAAAACGGTTCGGTCACCCTCGAAATATCCTCGGTATTTATGCCAACACCCCGATCTCGCACTTCGATACTAACCTTCTCCTTATCATGCGACAGACTAATTTCAACCTCTCCCTGATCCTCAACGGAGTAATGACAGGCATTATCGAGCAGGTTTTTGATTAACAACTTTACGCGCAACTGGTCTACTTCGAGCTCGACCGGGGACAGCCTTGAGCTGATGCGGTTTCTACAGGGATGCACCTTGATCACTTCCTCGACCAGGCCAAGCATCTCGCAACGGTTCAGCATCAACGGTGCATGACTGGTATTCAACTTCTCCGATTCCAGTATTGATGCAATCAGCGTCTCCATTTCACGAATATCGTCGATCAGTTTTTGCTGGATATCACTCTCTTCGAGCAGCTCCAGGTTGACACGCATGCGCGTAATCGGTGAGCGCAGCTCATGGCTGATCGCCAGCAGCAAGGCCGACTTACTCTCCAGCATTGCCTTGATCTGACCTGACATACGGTTAATTCCCGCTGCCAGCATACCAAGTTCACCTTTGCCTTCAGTCAGGATATCCTGCCTGAGATCGCCTTCGCCAATTTTTCGTACCTGCTCCGACATCGCTTCGATTGGCTTGAACATACGTCGTATCAACAGGTACAGAACTAAAAGGATCGATCCGAGTAACAGGAACAGTACCCAGTGACGACGTTCGGAACCCCGGCGAAAACTGTTGTCGACGGCAAACAGGTACTGGTAACCCTGTTTTTGAATCAAAAGGTACTGGTTGCGTCGATGATGGCTGAGATATACATTGTCGTAAGGATGCGGTGCCGGTTCAAAATCGTAGCCCGCAATCGCTTTTAGTCTGGGGCTCGATGTCCAGTCGACACCCCGACCCTCGATGCGGACCTCGAATGGTAGCTGGTCAGCAAGTTGCTGAGCGACCGACAGGTCGGGTGGATCTCCAATATCGTCAATCAGGTACTCGATGTAGCGTTCCACGTTCGGAAGAATTTCATGTTGCACATGTGGCTTGAGGCGCTTTGCGAAACTACCCGCCAGGATGACCGCGAGCGCCAGCATCGAGACCAGGAAGAAGAACATAAGCCTGAAAACCAGGCTCTGCCAGCGGGCTTGTAAATAGGACCACATTATCGGTTCACGAGTTGATAACCCTGACCACGCACGGTTCTGATCAGTTCGGGGCGCCCAAGCTTCTGCCTCAGCCGACTCACCAGCACGTCTATCGCCCGACTGTAAATATCGGCATCGAGACCTCGTAGTGTCTGCATGATTTCATCTCGTGAAAGTACGCGATCCTGGTTCTTTACCAGCAGGCCAAGTAATCCAAATTCGGTAGCGGTAATGGTCAACTCCTCGTCATTACGCAAGAGTTGTTTTTTATCCAGATCAATGCGCAGTTCACCGAGCTGGTAGACGGTATCGGAAGCCCCTGCTTTGCCACGTTTAAGAATATTCTGGATTCTAGCCACCAGTTCACGCGGTTCGAAAGGTTTCGGCAGGTAATCATCAGCGCCTAACTCCAGACCAACCACTCGATCCATCACTTCACCGCGCGCGGTTAGCATTACGATTGGAATGTCACTGAAATGACGTATGCGGCGGCAGGTCTCAAATCCGTCGATCTGTGGCAACATCACGTCAAGCACTACCAGGTCATAGTTTTGCTGCCTGATTTTATCGATCGCCTGCAGGGGGTTGGTTTCGTTATCGAGGGACATATCGAATTTGGCAAAATACTGTTGCAACGGCCCGGCAAGACCTTCATCGTCGTCAATCAGTAGTAGTTTTCGCATGTAGCTGCCCGATCTGGTTTCAGTCCGGCATTGTACAACGCGGCTCCCTGTTTAGAAGCCGCGTTGCAGGTCACGATCAGGATTGATCGCCACCCTTGTGCCGGTGATGCCCGCGATGATTCTTGATAAAGTCCTGCAATTGTGATTTTTGCTCCGCGTTCAATGAATCAAGGAATACCGCCAACGATGTTATAACAAGGGGCGCATTTTCGTTAATCTTCTGCGTTTTCTGCTGTACTAATTCGAGTGCGCGCGCCTGGTTAAAACTTGGATCCTGAAGCAGCGTACCAATTTCGTTGACCTGCTGCTCCCGGGTGGCCTTTGCATCCATCATTAGCTGAGCAACAGTTTGTGCCAAATTACTGAAGTTTTCCTGTTGTTGACTATCGAGGCCCAGTTTTTTGGTAACTCGTTCGGTCACAAATTCGACCTTTTCCTCGGGCGACATGCCCCAGTGATTATGCTTACCAAATGCATAGACTGCGCCGCTACTGCCGACGATAATCAGTACCGCCGTTATGATTCCGGTTGAAAGTTTCATGGATTGTCTCCGTAGTGAATTGATGACGAAGAAATGATAGGGAAACGAACGTTACATAGCTTTTCAGCAGCGTAACGATTTGTAACAATTTGTAACGTTCAATGTTTTACTTTTTCAATGGCCGTCAGCATGCCACGCAGGATATTAATCTCGTTACGGGTGAGTTCGCTGCGCAGGTAAAGACGTCGCAGACGTTGCATAATCATGCCTGGCTGCTCTTGATCCAGGTATCCAATGCTCAGCAGGACTTTTTCCAGGTGTTCAAAATAACCTTCCACTTCGGAGCTCGGCGCTGGCAGATCATGGGCATCGGGTTGTTTGCCAGTCGGGGGAGTATCGTTTTGGCGGCTAAAAATTTCGTAGCACAGAACCTGGATCGCGGAGGCCAGGTTAAGCGAACTGAATTCCGGATTGGTTGGAATACAAACCATCTGGTTACACAACTGAATCTCTTCGTTTAGCAAACCCGAATGCTCACGGCCGAACACCAGCGCAACGCGGCTTGAGTCATCCATCGAAACAAGCTTGTCCGCCAGTTCGGCGGGACTGAGCTCGGGCCATGGTAGCGAACGGCGTCGGGCACTGGTGGCGATTACCAGGCTGCAATCGGCGATCGCAGGAACCAGCTCGCTGCAGGTTTCACGATTGTCGAGAATAGCGTTGGCGCCCGAGGCACGGGCGTATGCCGTCTCTCCAATCGGGCACTGGGGATCGACCAGGGTCAGATGGCTCAAGCACATGTTGTTCATCGCCCTGGCGGCGGCACCGATGTTTCCAGGATGAGTGGTACCGACCATGACAATCTTTATATTCTGCAATTTCATTTCTCAGGTACCCGCTGCTCGGTTTATTTCTGGTCTATTAACAGACCGTTTGCTAGACTGCGCGCCTTTCCCGGCACGACTAAATTCCAACGATGCAACCAATGCTCAATATCGCGATTCGAGCGGCTCACAACGCTGGAGATTTTATCGTTCGTAAAATTAACAAGCTACCTGACTTAAAGGTTGAAGTAAAAGCCCTTAACGACTACGTCAGCGAAGTCGACCGGGAGGCTGAAGCAAGAATCATCGAGGAGCTGCTGAAAGCCTTTCCGGGCCATTCAATCCAGGCCGAAGAGTCCGGAACGATCGAGGGTGAGGACGAGTACCGCTGGATAATCGATCCACTCGACGGCACCACCAACTACCTGCATGGCTTCCCGCATTATTCCGTTTCAATAGCTTGCGAACATAGAGGCCGAATGGCCCATGGCGTCATCTACGATCCGTTCAAGCAGGAACTGTTCGCCGCCAGTCGCGGCGACGGAGCCACCCTCAACAATCGCCGTATCCGCGTTGCCAACCTGAAGTCCATCGAGGGGGCGCTTATCGCAACCGGCTTTCCGTTCAAGAATCCGGATCAGCTCGACGAGTTTCTAAAGCTATTCAACGCCTTTTTTAGCTCGGTTAGCGATATTCGACGAGCGGGCTCTGCGGCCCTGGACCTGGCTTACGTGGCGGCGGGTCGACTGGATGGATACTGGGAATCCGGGCTAAATGCCTGGGATCTGGCGGCCGGAGCATTAATCGTTCGCGAAGCAGGCGGCATCGTGACCGATTACAGTGGAGACGGTAATTTCCTCGATAACGGCCAAATCGTCGCTGGCAATCCGAAAATAATTACCGACATGCTGGGTACAATTCAAAAGCAGCTAAAGGCTTGATCAGGATTTCAAAGGCAGCGACACGACATATCGGAATGAAAGCGAAATTACCGATAATTTCTCAGCTGGCCAACCAGTACACCGTGAATACTGATTCGCTCGGCCGGATAAATCATCGGTTCCATTTCCGGATTTTCCGGAATCAACGCAATTTGCCGTTCGCCCTTGCGCTTAAACCGCTTTAAAGTTGCCTCGGCCTTGTCGATCATCGCGACGACGATATCGCCGTCATTGGCAACCGGTTGTTTCTTTATAATTCCGTAGTCTTCATCGAGAATGCCGGCATCGATCATCGAGTCGCCAGTCACGCGCAAGGCGAATAATTCCGGCCCCATAAACATTTCGGCCAGGTTCAGTTCCTGCTGATCTTCGATAGCTTCAATCGGCAGCCCCGCCGCAATTTTTCCGGCAAGAGGAATCGTCGGAGGACTCACCAGCGGTAAATCGATGAGACTCATACCACGTGAATTGCCCTTGACGCGATCGATATAACCCTTGTCTTCGAGCGACTGCACATAACGATGGATAGTGCCGTGCGAAGTAACGCCGATGGCGGTCCCGATTTCCTTGAATTTCGGCGCATAACCGTGCTGGGCAAGGTAATTACGAATAAACTGGAGTGTCTTTTGTTCCTGTGAAGTCAGCATTTGCAATAACTCTTCTCATTTTCTTCTCATCGAGTTTAGAGAAAAGAATGAGAACTTGCAAGTCGAGCGGGATCAACTGATATCGATATCGATCATCAACACGAAGCAATAAGCCCCTGAACCTGGCGGGGCTTTATGCGATGCAGCGAGAGTTGTTATCGATTGAGTCGATTATCGATCAGGTTATCAACCACGCCCGGATCGGCCAGCGTCGAGGTATCTCCAAGGCTATCGAGTTCATTCGCAGCGACCTTGCGCAAAATACGGCGCATGATTTTTCCGGAACGGGTTTTCGGTAAGCCTGGTGCCCACTGGATGATATTAACCTTGGCGATGGGTCCGATTTCGGAACGCACCATGCTAACCAGATCCTGTTTCAAATCGTCGCTCCCTTCTTCGCCGGCCATCAGCGTGACATAGGCGTAAATACCCTGCCCGGTGATATCGTGCGGGTAACCGACCACGGCCGCCTCGGCGACCTTTTCGTGCTTGACCAGGGCGGACTCGATCTCGGCAGTACCCAACCGATGGCCCGATACATTGAGTACGTCGTCGACCCGGCCGGTAATCCAGTAGTAACCATCTTCGTCGCGCCGGGCACCGTCACCGGTGAAGTAATAACCCTTGAACATTGCGAAGTAGGTTTCGTAAAAGCGCTTATGGTCACCGTATACCGAACGCATCATCGAAGGCCACGGTGCACGCATCGCGAGGTTGCCCTCGGCTGGATTACCTTCTATTTCATTTCCCTGGTCGTCCAGCAACACCGGCCGCGCACCAAAAAACGGGAAGGTTGCGGAACCGGGCTTGGTCGCGGTCGCGCCGGGTAACGGCGTCATCATGTGTGCCCCGGTTTCAGTCTGCCACCAGGTGTCGACAATCGGGCAACGACCGTCTCCAATAACATTGTGGTACCACAACCAGGCTTCCGGATTAATGGGCTCTCCCACGGTGCCGAGCAGGCGAAGTGACTTGCGGGATGTTTTCTTCACCGGTTCATCGCCAGCACCCATCAAGGCTCGTATCGCTGTCGGTGCGGTATAAAAGATCGAGACATTGTGCTTGTCGCAAACCTGCCAGAATCGGGAAATGTCCGGGTAGGTCGGGATACCTTCGAACATTAAAGTGGTGGCGCCGTTCGCGAGCGGACCATAAACAATATAGGTATGCCCGGTAACCCAGCCGACGTCGGCCGTACACCAGTAAATTTCGCCATCCTTGTAATCGAATACAAGTTTATGGGTCATCGCCGCCTGCAACAGGTAACCACCCGTGGTGTGCAATACACCCTTGGGTTTACCGGTAGAGCCTGAGGTATACAGGATAAATAATGGATCCTCGGCCCCCATCATTTCCGGTTCGCATTCTGCTGAAGCCTGCGCCATCGCCTCGTGGTACCAGACATCGCGGCCGTCGGTCCATTCAACCGGATCGCCCCCGCGTTTGACTACGATTACGCTTTTGACATTAGGACACTCGTCCACCGCCTTATCGGCATTTGCTTTCAACGGCACCCGTTTGCCGCCACGAACCGACTGATCAGCGGTAATCACCACCTGGCAATCGGAATCCAGGATACGATCGCGTAGTGCGTCAGGAGAAAATCCGCCGAACACGATCG
>JARFPR010000082.1 GCA_029288195.1 Gammaproteobacteria bacterium
CATGAAGGATGCCGGCCTGAATGCAGAGGACATCGACTATATCAATGCCCATGGGACTTCGACCCCGGCAGGGGATGTTGCCGAAACCAAGGCCGTTAAACTGGCGCTGGGTGACCATGCCTACAAAATGGTAGTCAGTTCGACAAAATCCATGACCGGACATTTACTGGGAGCAGCCGGAGGTATCGAAGCCATATTTTCGATCCTGGCATTACGCGACCAGGTCGTGCCACCAACCATAAATCTTGACAACCAGGATCCGGAATGTGACCTGGATTTCGTTGCCAACACGGCACGTGAAATGAAGCTTTCGGTTTCGATGTCAAATTCATTTGGCTTTGGTGGCACTAACGGCACCTGCGTGTTCAAATTAGTCTAGTGCCCTTTCAAGGTTATAATTACGAGTTCTGTCAGCTGGCCCAGGGTTCACACGCAAAGACCTGAAACTCTTTATTTATCCGCTGGCATCAAATACCTGCAATTCGCGCTATCCTCTGTTTATGGTTTACACCCCGGAATTAAACAATCGAAACGCTGGTAACAACAACTGCAGGCAATGTGATGGGCTTATTGCATGTAAATGCGACCACACTCCGACGGCGCCACTGCGCTTGCACGAAACAACAGTTTAATCAGTGAAGATGGCCGGGATTATCAAGAAGTTGTTTACCTGGGGGGTCGTGGCCGCGTTTCTCGCAGTTGCGATCCTGGTCTTTCAACTACTGCGATTCCAACATGGCGACATCAGTTTGCCACAGCAACAAACTATTTTTCTGATCAAGTCAGGTAGCAATATCAAGTCGATAGCGCAGGATCTGAGCCTGAATAAAATAATTGATGATCCCTGGCTTTTTATCCTGTTGGCAAAACTCAAGGGCGTAGAAACCAGTGTACGTGCCGGGGAGTATGAAATCGAACCGGGACTGACCGCTGACGGTCTGCTCGAATTGTTCACCGAGGGGAACTCGATTCAATACAGCTTCACCATCATTGAGGGCTGGTCTTTTCGTCAGCTATTGGCCGCAATCTCGGATGATCCTGTCATCGAGCATACCCTGCAGGGCAAGACGAATGAGGAAATTATGAGTGCACTGGGCTATCCGGAGCAACATCCCGAAGGCATGTTTTTTCCCGATACCTATCGTTTTCCCAAGGGCACCAGGGATGTCGATTTTTTACAACGCGCCTACCAGGTCATGCAAAAGCACCTGGCCAGGGAGTGGGATCAACGCGGTAGTAATTTACCGTTAAAATCGAGTTACGAGGCCCTGATCCTGGCGTCTATTATCGAAAAAGAAACCGGTGCCGCCTTCGAACGCCCGCTGATTAGCGCCGTGTTTACCGAACGCCTGCGAAGAAAGATGCGCTTGCAGACCGATCCGACCATAATCTACGGTATGGGCGAGGAATTTGATGGCGACATACGTTTTCGGGATTTAAAAAAGGACACGCCGTATAATACCTACCTGCGTTCCGGATTGACGCCAACGCCCATAGCATTGCCGGGCCTGGAATCGATTCGAGCGGCACTACACCCGGAACCATCGAACGCGTTATATTTTGTTTCCAAGGGTGACGGCACGCATCATTTTTCGGCCACCCTGCAGGAACACAATGCGGCGGTAAAAAGATACCAGATAAAATAATCAAAATTAGAACCGGCAGACGTAAACTCAAATCGTGAAGACTAAATCCAGACAAAATCGTATGATTGTTATCGATGGCGTTGACGGGTCAGGGAAGGGTGTACAGACACGAAGGTTATTGCAGTCTTTTGTCGATGCAGGAGAACCGGCAATCCTGACGCGCGAGCCGGGTGGCTGCGCAGCCGCAGAGGATATTCGCACACTACTGGTTACGGGCGAACCTGAAAAATGGGATAGCATGACCGAGTTATTGCTGATGTATGCCGCGCGGCGTTCGCACTTGCAGGACACCATCTGGCCTGCGCTGGAGGCAGGTAACTGGGTAATCAGTGATCGCTATGCCGATTCGAGCCGCGCTTTTCAGGGGATAGCCGGCAACCTGGGCCTCGAAACGGTTGAAGCCATTCATCGTGTCGTAATTGGGGATTTTGAGCCTGAACTGGTTCTGATTCTTGATATCCCGGAATCGTTGGCCCTGGCCAGGGCCAGGGATCGCGGCGGTAACGAGGATCGCTTCGAGAAAAAAGGTGCTTCCTACCATGCGAAGGTTCGTGACGCTTTTTTGCAGATCGCTGCAAGCGATTCTCAAAAATACAGGGTTGTCGATGCCGATCAAGGCATGGATCAGGTCAGCGAGAATATCATCGGTATCATCAATGATCGGTTTTCGCTCAACCTGAAAATCAGCAGTGAGATTTCTTGATGGATGAAATCAATCCGCGATTCCTGCCCTGGCAGGCCGATGTGCTGAAGCAAGCACTCGCGCTCAAACACCAGCAACATTTACCCCACGCGGTGCTAATCGATACGGCTAGCGAGCAGGATTTCAGTGCTTTCGCCAGCTACCTGTCAATGCTGTTGTTGTGCGATAAACCCGACGAGCTGGCTACTTGTGGCAACTGCCAGGCTTGTAAAATGATGCGGGCTGGCACCTATGCCGACTTTAGCCTGGTCACGCTTGAACCCAATGAAAAAACAAAAAAACTTAATAAAAACATAAATATAGAACAGATACGTAAACTAATACATGAAGTATCTTTAACCCGTCAATATGAACGTTTAAAGATTGCCGCAATTTATCCCGCCGAAGCGATGAATAAATCCAGTGCAAATGCGCTGTTGAAAACGCTTGAAGAACCAGCCCCACAGGTACTGTTGATGCTACTAACGCACAACCGGGGACGCATCCCGGTGACGCTGCGCAGCCGTTGCCAATCCTGGACGATTGATCCGCCTGCACGAAACCAGGCTCTCGCATGGTTGCGCGAGCAGGGCGTACAGGATGAGATGGCGACCAGCTATCTTCAATTTGCCAGCGGCGATCCGGTACTCGCGCTGCATTTGAAGCAACATGGCTACGCTTCCCTGGTATCGCAATTCAAGTCGCGCTTCAGCCAGTTCTTGCGCTCTGAACTCAGTGTGACGGATCTCTGCCGCAGTCTATTATCATCTGAAACCGCTATAGTTCGACGACTAATTAATATGACCCTGATGGCGTATTGCTACCAGATGAGCGGGGTAGATGCCAATGCCGAACCGCGCTCGGGAAGCGACAAACGCGGTGCGCAGGCTATAATGGACTTGCGCCTCAAGGCACAACAACAATTGCAGATCGAAGAAAATAACCTTGATCTCCAACTTCAGCTGGAAGACGTGCTAATATCATTAAAACAAATACTTACCCGGAGATTTATCTAATGGGAGCCCCCGGCAGTCAAGGTATACTTTCACTCAACATCAAGGACAAAAGTGCGCTTTATGCAGCCTACATGCCTTATGTTTTAAATGGTGGCCTGTTTATTCCAACCAATAAGCAATATTCCCTCGGCGACGAGGTTTTTATGCTTCTCAGCCTGATGGATGACAAGGAGCGTCTGCCGGTTGCCGGCAAGATTATCTGGGTTACCCCTCAAGGTGCGCAGAGTAACAAAGCGGCTGGTATCGGGGTGCAATTCAGTACCCAGGACAATGGCACTACGCGCAATAAAATAGAAGGCTTCCTGGCTGGCGCGTTGCAGGCTGATCGCCCAACTCATACCATGTAGTCGACGTGGCTTCACGGTGACGCAGGGCACGTGAGATATAGTGCAAGCCAACACAATTAATTTTAAACAATAACCCCGGCGTTCTCCGCATCTTTGCGAGAGCCATATTTATTATGACAAGCCCAGGGCTTTAAAGTGTATTTTGATTCCCACTGTCACCTGGATCGAATCGATCTCGATGATTTCAATAACGACTTTAACCAACTGTTGAAGACGATCGAACAGGACGATGTCACCCGCATGCTTTGTATCGGGGTCAACCTTGAGTCCTTCGACGCGATGCACCAATGCATTTCAGCTTATCAACACATCTACTGTACTGCGGGTGTTCATCCCGACTACGAAGAGGTCCGAGAGCCCCGCATCGAAGAACTATGCAAACTGGCCGAACATGACAAGGTTGTCGCCATCGGCGAAACCGGGCTCGACTACTTTCACCAGTCGGGTGATCTCGACTGGCAGCGCAATCGATTCGTAATCCACATCGAAGCCGCGCGCGAGTGTGGCTTACCCCTGGTGATTCATACTCGTGATGCGCGCGAGGATACGCTGGCATTGTTAAGACAGCATCGGGCACAGGAAGTAGGGGGCGTACTGCACTGTTTTACCGAGGACTGGGAAATGGCACGCGCGGCGATTGAGCTCGGGTTTTACATCTCTATTTCCGGCATCGTCACCTTCCACCAGGCCCAGAACGTGCGCGACATGGCGCAACAGATACCGCTTGATCGATTATTGATCGAAACCGACGCGCCATGGCTTTCACCCGCGCCACATCGCGGCAAAACCAACCATCCGGGTCGAGTTAAACTGGTTGCCGAAAAGTTGGCGGAAATCCGTGGTGAATCCCTCGAAACAATTGCCAGAACTACATTTCAGAATGCCAATACCCTGTTCGGCTTAAGCTAGCACTAATCCCGGTAGCCGGTTATGCTTCGCTACTCAGTCATTTTACACAATGGGTAATGCCTGATTCCGAAGCCAATGCTCTGCGCGAGCAGTTCCTGCTCCTGCGCGAATTCATGAACTCCCGAATTCTCGGTCAGCAGCGGCTAATCTCGAGAATGCTGGTGGCATTGCTGGCTGACGGGCACATACTGGTTGAAAGCCCCCCCGGGCTCGCCAAGACCAGGGCGGTAAAGACACTTGCCAACGGTCTCGAAGGGGACTTTCAGCGTATCCAGTTCACCCCTGATTTATTGCCTTCTGACCTTACCGGCACCGATATCTACCGACCCCATGACAGCAGTTTCGTTTTCCAGCATGGCCCCTTGTTCCATCATGTCATTGTCGCGGATGAGATCAACCGGGCTCCGGCCAAGGTGCAATCGGCATTGCTGGAATCAATGGAAGAACGCCAGATAACCGTTGGCAAGAAGACCTATCCCTTGTCCGGACTATATTTTGTCATGGCAACGCAGAATCCAATCGAGCAGGAAGGAACCTACCCGTTACCCGAATCACAACTCGACAGATTTCTGATTAAAGTAAAAATCGACTACCCCAGGGTCGATTCCGAAATACAGATTATGCAGCTCGTGCGGCACGAAGCTCAACTGGAGGAACAAGACCCCGGCATTCCTGAAAGCCTGCCAATACCGCAACAAACCATATTCGATGCTCGCCAGGAGATCCTTGATCTGTATGTATCAGAGCCCGTAGAACAATATATCGCACAGCTGGTTGATGCCACTCGATACCCCGAATCCTATTCAACCGAACTTGCCAGCTGGATTCAGTATGGCGCGAGCCCACGCGCCTCCCTGGCCTTTGATCGTTGTTCCCGGGTATTGGCCTGGCTTGAAGGCCGGGACTTCGTATCTCCAGAAGATGTGCAACAACTGGCACACGAAATTTTGCGTCACCGGATCTTGCTGACCTACCAGGCCGAGGCCGATGGAATATCCACCGATGATGTCATCGATGAATTGCTGACAAAAGTTCCCGTAATCTGAGTATGGACGACAGGGCTGACAACGTCCCCGGAATCGACATCTCGGTAGATGATCTGGTTCGGGTACGTGGGCAGCTATCCGGCCTGGCCCTGGCCGCCAGCCGGCGCCGCACAAGTTATCGTTCCGATGCCCGTGAGGTTCGCGTCCGCGGGCGCGGTATGGAATACGAAGAGTCTCGTGCCTACGTTTACGGCGATGACGTCAGAACCATGGATTGGCGGGTTATGGCACGCACTGGCGAGGCCCACACCAAGATATTTGCCGAGGAAAAGGAACGCCGTTTCCTGGTCGCGGTGGATTTTTCGGCATCGATGTTTTTCGGAACCCGGTTTAGTTTCAAATCCTGGGCCGCGGCCCAGGTCGCTGCCCACGCCGGCTGGTTGGCCAGTTTCGCCGGCGATCGAATAGGGGGACTAATCGTATCACCCGCCACTCACCATGAAGTCAGGCCTGGGAAGACCGGGGCGGGTTTGCTTGGCGTCTTTCATCACCTTGCCGGGATGAGCAAAATCGACCTACCACCAGACAACACGCATAACCGGCTCAATTTCTTACTAGGTGAATTGAATCGGGTGGTAAAACCGGGTTCCATAATCGCTTTAATTACAGACTTTATCGGTGTTGACGAGCAGTCTTTAGAACTCCTGTCCTCCATTGTCAAGCATAACGATGTCAACGCCTACTGGATTCATGACGATACCGAGATTAAACCCTGGCCCGGTGGGCATTACCAGGTTTTAGTAAATCAACAAAAAGTAGGTTTTGATCTATCAGGGTCGTCGAGTGATACCTGGCTAAGCCAATGGCAACAGGAGCATCGTCA
This sequence comes from Gammaproteobacteria bacterium, assembly GCA_029288195.1. Classification (GTDB taxonomy): domain Bacteria; phylum Pseudomonadota; class Gammaproteobacteria. The sequence goes on from JARFPR010000082.1 coordinate 6,470, forward strand.
TCGCATTGAGACCCTGGCATCAGGATTAAATATTCCGCTACTGCCAGTTTCCTGCAATTACGCAATCACACCCCAGATCCTGAACAAGCTGAGCATTTGAAATGACCGTCGAAGAGCTGTTACTGGAACTAAAGGACATACAGCCACCATTGGAGCCTGCCTGGTGGCTGATCGCACCTGCTTACTGGGTCGCAATACTTTTTTTGCTTGGCGTTGCTGCGTGTACCTGGTTTATTTTACGGCGTCGCAAGGCCAACCGTCTGGCCAGCCTTGCTGACCGGGAATTACAACGAATCCGGGCCCTGTACATCCACAACAAAGATACGCGATGGCTTGCCATAGAGTTATCAAAATGGTTGAAAAAGGTGTCGATACTGGCCTTTCCAACGCGCCATCTCCAGAGCCTTAACGGTAAAGGATGGCTGAAGTTTCTTGATGAAACCCTGGGTAACAACGGCTTCAGCGACGGCATAGGCCAGGTTTTTGGCAACACGATTTACTCCAAACAGGTAACCCTGGAGGCTGCCCCCCTGGTTCAACTTTGTGAACAATGGTTATTGGCCATAAAGCCTCATCTGCGGCAACGGGGTCACGACTGATGCTGGGATTTGACTGGTGGTGGGCGATGCTGCTGTTACCACTTCCGCTGCTTGCAAGGAGCCTGTTGCCGGCTGCCGATAATGCCGATGTCGCGCTTGTGGTTCCATTGTTGAATCGCTACCACCTGACCGACGCTTCAACCACTAAATCGAGCGCCCGGTTGGCACCTATCTGCTTCTGGTTGTTCTGGATCTGCCTGGTCGCGGCCGCGAGTCGCCCCTTCTGGTTGGGCGAGCCGCTTTCACGAACCATCAGTGGTCGGGATTTAATGCTGGCAGTGGATATATCCGGCAGCATGAGCGAAACCGATATGACAATTAATTCGAAAACCGCGAGTCGCATCGAGGTTCTTAAAGTAGTCGTCAACAAATTTATCCAGCGCCGTGATGGAGATCGCCTCGGGCTAATCCTGTTCGGCACAAATGCTTATACCTATGTTCCGCTTACTTTCGACCTGGATACACTATCGGAGTTGCTTACAGATATCAGTACCGGCCTGGCCGGACGTCATACCGCAATCGGCGATGCAATCGGGCTTGCGCTCAAGACCATGCGCGAACAGGATAGCGAACACAAGGTACTGGTGCTCGTAACCGACGGCTCCAATACCGCGGGTTTCGAGAATCCAGTCATCGCTGCCCAGGCTGCCCGACAGCAGGGGCTGACCATATATACCATTGGAGTTGGTACCGATGCTCAAACCCTGGGTCGGACTTACGGGCATAGCAACATCCCCACCGGGATCGCTCTCAACGAACGGGTACTTGGCAATATTGCCGACGTGACCGGGGGTGAATATTTTCGCGCTACCAATGCCCAGGCCCTGGAAAAAATCTATCGGACACTCGATGAACTCGAGCCTGTCGAATACAAGTACCAGTCGCATCGACCGCGAAGTGAGTTGTTTACGATACCACTCGCGAGCGGAATATTGGTCATGGTATTTTTTACTGCCTGGTCAACCTGGCGCTCACGATCATCCGAAGTTTTATGACTGACTCGACTGCTTTCCAGTTTTTAAATCCAGTATGGTTATTACTATTGCCACCGGCCTGGTGGCTCATCTGGATCTACTCGAGGCATTCGCGTCGGCAATCCATGTGGGGTAGGGTATGCGATCCACAGCTACTTGATAACATGATTGCCGGTCGCAAGGCGCGGCATGGCACCCGCTTGCTGGCCTGGACCTTAAGCATAATTATTATCCTGGCCATCCTTGCGGCAGCCGGACCCAGTTGGCGAAAACAATCATATCCGATACTCGAATCAACCAGCGCCCGGGTCGTGGCACTGGACCTGTCCCGTTCAATGCTGGTTGAAGATATCAAGCCGAAACGGCTGGCACATGCGGTAGCAGCTGCCAGGGAAATTATTTCTACAGACTACGAGGGTGAAACCGGGCTCGTCGTATTCGCGGGTCATGCCTTCGTGGTTTCGCCATTATCGAAAGATGCAAAAACCCTGCTGGCATTTCTGGACGTACTCGATCCCGGCACCATGCCGAAGGACGGTAATCGAATCGACCTCGCTATAAATGTGGCGCAGGATTTACTCGATGCATCGTTTGCCGGGAAAGGCCAGGTCCTGGTTATCACTGCCGGGGCCAATGTCGATGGCAGGCGAGCAGTGCAGGCAGCACTAAGTGCAGCCAACCAGGGCCATCGCGTTTCTATTCTTGCTATTGGAACCGCTGCAGGCGCGCCATTACTCGATTTGGAAGGAAGGCAGGTGCGTGACAAAGCAGGGAAATCGATGCTGACCCGGACTAATTTCCAGTTATTGGAGCGCGTCGCCGAGGTTGGCAATGGCTCACTGGTTGAACTGAAAGAAACCAGCGGGCATGACGATATTCTATTTTCAAGACTAGGTGCCGACGAATTGATCGAGTCGGATAAACACGGCGATAGTTCTCTGCGTGCAGCTGCCAATGACGGCGTCTGGATCGTCTGGTTGATACTTCCTTTTTCGCTGCTCCT
>JARFPR010000031.1 GCA_029288195.1 Gammaproteobacteria bacterium
CAGGTAGTAAGCGGTTGCGAGCCCGTGACCGCCACCACCGATAATCAGCGCATCGTACTCCTGCTGCGGCTCTGGACTGCGCCACGCGGCGGCCCAGTTTTCGTGGTAACTGATCGCGTTACGGACCAGTGAGAAAATAGAATACTTGCTCATAATGAACCTGAATTTTGAGGCGGGTAGCATATCAAGCCTGCTGACAGTGGGTAAAGCGAAAAGCGCCCGAAGCGCGGGCGTGGTCGGATAAAGCTAAATCGATGGCGTATTTGATACAGCCAGCCCCGGTTCCAGCGAACCGCTTATTCAACTAGACTGCGGACCTCGCTCAAGGATTCAACTCCACTCCATGATCCGCAAGAACTCAACTGCCAGCGCGATGGTGATGATGATCGCAGCAATGCTGATGCTGCCCGGCATCGATGCGATCGCAAAATGGCTATCGGGATCGGTATCTTCAGGGCAGGTCACCTGGAGTCGTTTTTTCTTCCAGATCATATTAATGTCGCCATTGCTGCTTAAAACACGGGGACCCTGGTTCACACCAGCGCTCGCCCTGCACGCCGCACGCGGTTCGCTGATCGCGTTCGCAACACTGTTTTTCTTCTCCGGACTTGCCTATTTGCCGTTGGCCGATGCGATCGCTATCTTTTTTATCGAGCCATTACTGGTCACACTGTTGTCGGCACTTTTTTTCAAGGAAGCCATTCACTGGCGGCGAATATCGGCAATAAGCCTCGGCTTTGTCGGCGCCCTGATTATCATTCGCCCAACCTTTGGCGAGGTGGGATTCGCGGCCCTGTACCCGGTGGCTGCAGCCTTTTGCTTCTCTTTTTATATCGTGCTGACGCGCAAACTGGTCAGGCACGAGGATCCGATCCGACTGCAGTTTTTTGCCGGGATATTCGGCTGCCTGGTCATGAGTATTGCCCTCAGCTATGGCACGACCCAGGGGGTTTTAATACTGACCGCCGCCTGGCCGACGACCGATCACTGGATGTTGCTCGGCGCACTGGGACTGATCGCAACGGTGTGCCATCTGCTCGTCGTCTACGCTTACCGACTGGCATCGATTGGCATCCTTGCCCCGTTTCAGTATGTCGAGATCATCGGCGCGACGATCCTGGGGCTGGTCATCTTTGACGAGTTCCCGGATAGCGTAACCTGGATCGGGGTCGCGATAATCGTCTGCTCGGGAATGTATGTATTTCACCGCGAAGCGAAACTGGCGGCGACTACGGGATAACGGGTGCTATGCGGAAATTCATCGCAGCCCGGGGAAGCACTCGATGCGCGCAGCGTAAATCCGGAATTGGGTTAACGGCAATAAAGGAATAGAATACGAGAACAATTATAAAACTGACCAAAAATACAGGAGAAAAAAATGGAAATCGAAACCAAGGCAGTCCATTCAGGCTATAGCCCGGATCCCACAACAAAAGCAGTCGCCGTTCCGATTTACCAGACCACGGCCTACGCATTCGATAACACCCAGCATGGCGCGGATCTGTTCAATCTTGCGGTACTCGGCAATATTTACACTCGCATCATGAATCCGACCAACGATGTGCTGGAACAGCGTGTGACTGACATGGAAGGCGGCGTCGCAGGGCTCGCGCTCGCTTCCGGCCAGGCGGCTACGACTTATGCGATTCAAACCATCGCCGAGGCAGGTGACAACTTCATCAGCATGTCTACCCTTTACGGCGGCACCTACAACCTGTTTGCCCATACTTTCCCACAAATGGGGATCGAGGTTCGATTTGTCGACCCGGAAAACCTGGATACGATGGCGGCACTGATCGACGGCAGGACCAAGGCAGTTTACTGTGAATCGCTGGGTAATCCTGCAGGTAATATCCTCGATATCGAAAAAGTCGCCGAAATTGCCCACGCACATGGGATACCGTTAATCGTCGACAATACGGTCCCGTCGCCTTATTTGTGCCGACCGATCGAATGGGGTGCGGATATCGTGGTGCATTCGCTGACCAAGTATATCGGTGGCCACGGAACCATTATTGGAGGCATGATTGTCGACTCCAACAAGTTTGACTGGGTCGCGAACAAAGAGCGCTTCAAGCGCCTGAACGAGCCCGATGTTTCCTACCATGGTGTCGTCTTTACCGAAACCGGCCTGCCACCTTATATATTGCGTGCACGGGTCGTACCCTTGCGTAACATGGGCGCGGCACTGGCACCGATGAATACCTTCCTCGCGCTGCAGGGACTGGAAACGCTACCGCTGCGGATGGATCGAATCTGCGAGAACACGCTTACGGTCGCGCAACACCTCGAGGGGCATTCCGGGGTTGAATGGGTTCGCTACGCCGGCCTTGAAAGCAGTCCTCACAAAGCGCTAGCGGACAAGTACATGGGCGGTAAGGCCTCCGGGATTCTGTCATTCGGCATCAACGGCGGAATCGAAGCCGGCACAAAGTTTATCGATGCGTTACAGTTGATCACCCGCCTGGTAAATATCGGTGATGCCAAATCGTTGGCCTGTCACCCGGCTTCAACCACACACCGTCAGCTTGCAGATGAAGAGTTGGCGGCATCGGGTGTTACTCCGGACCTGGTGCGACTGTCGATCGGCATTGAAAATGTGAAAGACATTATTGCCGATATTGACCAGGCGCTGGATGCGGCGAAGTAGAAGTGGAGCACGTCATCCCCGCGCAAGCGGGGATGACTGCAATTAGTGTGAATCGTTTCAGGATCCCGCCGGTTCGACACATCGGGTCATGCCGCAGGATGACATAAGTTTGCAGCTACCGCACCTGTTCGCGTTATCTCAGGATCAGGATGCGATGTACTGTCGCAACGCCTCGGCTTCGGACTGAACTTCCATGATCCGGCATTTGACCAGGTCGCCAATACTGATAAATCCGACCAGTTCATCGCCGTCGAAAACAGGCAGATGGCGGATACGTCGATCGGTCATCATCGCCATCGCCTCGTTAACCGAGTCACTTGGAGAACATCGAATCACGTCTCGAGTCATCAGTTCGGATACTGCCACATCGTGCAAATCGGCACCGTGAGGAGCCATACCACCGACTATGTCTCGCTCAGACAGGATACCGCCAATGGTACCGTCCTGGTCTTCGACCAGCAGCGCGCCGATTTTATTTTCGGTCAGTGCAATCGCGGCTTCCGCGATACTTTTATCTGACCTGATCTTGACGATTTCATGGCCTTTGCCACGTATTAATTCAGCTAGTTTCATTTAACTTACCCCAGGTTGGCCGTGGTTTAGTTAACTAAGGTCCGAAACCGGACCAAGCTTCCATATAATAATCTAATTTGGATTACGTTGTGAGATCTTTGTAAACATAGTATCAAATCAGGGGTAAACGGAGCACGGAGCTTGTGCGGTATTTCGAAACTGAGTACACTTTTTTGCCCGCGCCAGTCGGCCGCTATCAGGAGAAAGTTCATGGCCCAGTTTCCAGATAAGTCCAACGTCGTCATCATTGGCCTCGGCGGCATTGTCGGCGCTTCGGTGATGCATCACCTGGTCGAACGAGGCTGGGAAGACATCGTCGGCATCGACATGACTTCGGTACCGACCGATTGCGGCTCGACCTCGCACGCCTCCGATTTCTGCTACGCCACGGATCACAGCAAATTTACCTGCTACACCACGCACTACAGCATCGAGTTCTTCGACAAGATGGGCCATTACTCACGCGTAGGCGGCCTCGAGGTAGCGCGCAAAGGCGACGACGACCGCATGATGGAGCTCAAGCGCAAAGTCGCTTCGGGCAAGGCTTTCGGCACTAATGTGAAAATGATCAGCGCTGCCGAAGCCAAGCAACTGTTCCCGCTTATCGAAGAAGACATGATCCAGGGCGCAATGTGGGATCCCGACGCCGGCCTGGTAAAACCTCGCTCGCAAACGGTTGCCGGTATACTGGTCGATAACGCTGTCAAGACCGGCAAGGCGCAATCTTTTGCCAACACTACGGCGACCGGTCTCGATATTCAGGATGGCCGCATCGTCGGTGTGGAAACCAGCCGTGGCTACATTGCCGCCAACCACGTCATTGTGTGTACCGGTCTCTGGGGCCGGTCTATTGCCGAGATGGCTGGCGAAGATCTCCCGGTCATGCCGGTCGATCACCCGCTCTCCTTCTTCGCCCCGTACACTGAATTTGAAGGCACCGGCAAAGACATCGGCTACCCACTAATGCGCGACCAGGGCAACTCAGCCTACATGCGCGACACCGGCGATCCGAAAACGCCGGAAGGCGGCCAGATCGAGTGGGGTTACTACGAGGAAAAAGAGCCCCGACTGGTACACCCGCGCGACCTTCCTGAAAAAGGCGAGACCCACTGGTCACCGTCACAGCGCGATCTCGAACTCGAACAGATCATGGAGCCGCTGGAACGCGCCATGGAGTTGACGCCGATCCTCGGCGAAATCGGTTACAACGAGAAGCACTCGTTCAACGGCCTGCTGCAGGTGACCACCGACGGCGGACCGTCGATCGGCGAATCCTCGCTAACCCGCGGCCTCTGGTACGCGATCGCGGTCTGGGTCAAGGACGCCCCCGGAATCGCCAAGGTGCTGGTGGACTGGATGACCGACGGCGTCGCAGAGATGGACTTTTTCGGTATCGACACCGCACGCCACTACCCGATCCAGAAAACCCCGTCCTATATACATGATCGTTGCTTCGAATCCGCGTTCAAGATTTACAACCCCGCGGTGCACAATCGCGAGCCCTATACCAAGGGCCGCAATCTGCGTCGCAGCCCGTTCTGGGCGCGTGAGCAGGAACTGGGCGGCTATTTCATGGAACTCTCAGGTTGGGAGCGAGCGCATGGTTACGCCGCCAACGAACCCCTGCTGGAGAAATACGGCGATCGAGTTCCGCTACGCGAACACGAGTGGGACAATCGCCATTTCTGGCGCGTATCCAACGCCGAGCAACTCGCCATGTCGGAAAATGTCGGCATGATCAACCTGTCGCATTTTGCCGTCTACGACGTCATCGGCCCCGACGCCGAGGCCCTGATGGAATACACCTGCGTTGCAAAGGTCGGCGGTGATACGCCTATCGGCAAGGGTGTTTACACGCACTTCCTCGACAAACGCGGCGGCGTGCGCGCGGACCTCACGGTGATCCGCCACGCAAAAGATCGCTTTCGCGTGATCGATGGTGCCGACGCAGGACACCGCGATTACATCTGGCTCAAGCGCATGGCCGAAGACAATGGCTGGAACGTTTACATCGACGACAGATCTGATCACATGGCCTGCCTGGGTGTCTGGGGGCCGAACGCACGCCAGACTATTCAGGCGATCGCGGACGATCCCGCCGCCTGGGAAGATGAAAACTTCCCGTTTGCCGCTACCCGGCAGCTCACGCTGAACGGCATTCCGGTCGAGGCGTTCCGCATCTCCTACGTAGGCGAGCAGGGTTGGGAATTGCACGTGGCGTTCAGCTATGGGTTGTCGTTATGGGACCTGGTTTACGCCCAGGGCGCGACCCCGGTCGGCGTCGAAACCTATGCCAATACCCGGCGCATGGAAAAGAGCCTGCGCCTGCAAAATGCCGACCTGCTCACCGAGTACAACCTGTACGAGGCTGGCCTGGCGCGCCCCGTAGTCAAGGCGGCGGACTTCCACGGTAAGGCGCCCTACCTCGAGCAACGCGAGCTTGAACACCAGGCCGCATACCTGTGCACGTTCTCAATGACGAACAATGTGGATTCAGAGGGCATCGCGCGCTTCCCGGTAGGCCAGTGCCCACTGATGGATCCGCAGACGGGCGAGGTGCCGATCGACTCGAAAGGCCGTCGCTCGTACCTGACCAGCATCGCCTACGGTCCAAGCATCGGTAAAAATATCGGGCTTGGCTACCTGCCCCACGAGTACTGCCAGGAAGGCCGCGAGATGATCATGGAATATCTCGGCGAACAATTCCCGATGAAGCTAGAGTCAGTCGGTTACAAGCCGCTCTACGACCCGGAAAACAAGCTGCCACGATCCTGACAGACATGAATGAAACGATGGCGGGATGAACATCATTTGCTTCGACATTTTTTTCTCTGTCGCGCAATGCCGGATCTGCCGTATTCTATAGTAATGCCTGGTTGGGT
>JARFPR010000264.1 GCA_029288195.1 Gammaproteobacteria bacterium
GAAAGCAATAGGGAATCGGTGCGCGAAAACCCCATTATGGCCCGGCATCATCGTATGCCATCTGAAGAGGCCGGATATACGTATGCAGTCGAGCCAACTGCCATAAACTGATTACTTGCAAACGAGGAGGAGTCCATATACGGACACTCGAATCTTCGAATCGAGCGTCTGCTAACGACCAACTCGGACCTTTGTATTTATTTTTTTGCAACACCGGTGAATTAATAATTTCACTCGTTTAGGGGATGATTTCGTACTTTCGGGCAGCTAAGGTGATTAATGGGGGTCGTTTGCACAAATGATTAAAGGGGGTAACAAATGAACAAGAATAAACTCCAACTCTTATCCTGGCTGATCCTAATGTATGCCATTCGACCTAAGGCCGGGATTTTATAATGATTGACGTTGCTCTGGGTTTGCGCCTGTGGATTGTGGCAAGCATACTTTTCATGGGTTTATCGGCACAATTGTCACATGCGGCGGCTTTAAATGTTGACGAAATCCAGGATAAAGGTGTTTTGGTGGTCGGTGTCGACATACCTTATGGGGTGATGGAGTTCTATGACAAAGACGGGCGCGAGGCTGGAATAGATATTGACATCAGCCGGGAAATTGCACGCCAACTCGGAGTCAAGGTGCAATTCGTCGCGATGCCGTTCAATCAGCTATTCTCGGCAATTCATGAGCGTCGTGTCGATCTGGTTGCCTCAGCAGTTACGATCACGCCGGAACGGCAGGAAACTCTGCTTTTTAGCGAGCCATACCTCGATGCCGGCGTGTCGCTCGCAGTGGCCGCCAGCAATACGGATATTTCGCGACTGGAGGATCTGCCCGGAAAACGTGTAGCGGTATTGGAAGGTACCATTGGAGAAGAAATGGCGGCTAAATCTCCGCTATTTGCAAACGCCGAAATTATCCATTATCAAGCCAATGAAATACGCATGGCAGAGTTGATCGAGGGCAAAGTAGATGCCGCAATAGTCCATTTCCTGACCACCGACGATTCAAGAATTCGCCTTGTCGGTGAACCTTTGAGTATGTCTTTCTACGGCCTCGTGACACATCTTTCCAACCGTACATTGATTGTTCAAATAAACCGCATCCTGCGCGATATGAAACGTAACAACACACTACGAGACATTAAGTTGAAGTACGTCGAATAGCCACCGTCACAGAGAAATATAATCACGGGGTTAATTATTGGAATGAAACGCATTGTCGAAAGCCTGCGAAATAGCCTCGCGATCAAAACCGCTGTTTTCGGGTTTCTTATCTCGAGCGTTTTCATTACTGTGCTGTTGGCCTTGAATTATAATTTTGTCTCGCATCAGATGATGGAAGCGTATCGTTTGAAGGCGAAAACCATCGGCAGGTATCTTGATTCGTCGATACAAAATCACGAGGACTTTCGTGATCGCAATGGAATTTTTACCAAGATTCAGAAAAGTATCTGGCTCGATACCGATCTTCTGAACGTCAGCTTGTACCGAGCCGAAGGAGAGAACGCGATTGGTGTCATTTCTAGCCAGGGTGTTATCGAAGGCAATATTGGAGATGCTCATAATCTCCTGGCCACTAAAGAAAATCGCATCATTATCCAGGAGTTGTCTAGTGAAGATGGTGACCTGATTCGGGTTTTTGCGCCAATTCATATCGCAAGGCAACAGGTGGGTAGCTTCCAGTTTGATATTACGCTCGAAAATCTCTATCGAGTTCAGTTCAAGCTGTTTCAGACGATGATAATCGCCAATTTGCTTTTGATCCTGCTGATTATCGGTATCCTGTTGCTCTACCTGAGGCGTCACGTGATCAAGCCATTGTATCTGGTTAGTGACGCCGCAAGAAAAATCGCCCGGGGAGATCTGGATACGCGGGTATCGATCCAGAGTACCGACGAATTCGGGCAGCTTGGCCAAGACTTCAATGACATGGCGCAAAATCTGGCGCATCAACGCGATCAACTCAGGCAGTCCCAGAAGATGGATGCGGTAGGCCAACTCACGGGTGGCATCGCGCACGACTTCAATAATATTCTCGGAATAATCATCGGCAATCTAGGCCTGCTCAAATACGTGGTTGCCGATAATGATGAAGCGACAAAACGAGTGGTTTCTATTGAAGATGTTACTCAGCGAGGAGCTGAACTGGTCAGGCAGCTGTTGGGGTTTTCACATCTTCAGGCCACCGATGTGGTTGTATGCAATATCAACCGCGTAATCCTGGAGATGGATATTCTCATAAATCTCTCGACAACTCCTGAGGTGGAGGTCGAACTGCAATTAGCCGATAACCTGGGGTCGACTGGAATTAACCTGGGTGATTTCCAGGATTCACTGTTAAACATGATTCTCAACGCCCGTGATGCTATGCCCAATGGTGGTCGATTAACGATAGAAACCAGCAACTGTGCGCTGGATGCGGCCAATTGTTCCCTGAATCCCAATCTTGTTGTCGGTGATTATGTGAAGTTAAGTGTCAGTGATACGGGCACAGGCATAACCTCCGAGCAACAAGACAAAGTCTACGAACCTTTTTATACCACCAAGGAAGTCGGTAAAGGCACAGGCCTCGGACTCTCCATGGTATTTGGATTCATCACTCGCTCCAAAGGGCATATCGAAATTGAATCGGAGCCAGGGAGCGGTTCGACTTTTCATCTCTACCTGCCACGGGTTGCTGAGCCAGCCATAAAGGACAGTACCGTCAAACAGAAAACTGAAACATTGCCCAGGGGCATCGAAACGATTCTGGCGGTCGATGATGAGAAAGAATTGTTGGATCTCGTTAAGGAATCACTCGAGAAGCTGGGCTACAGTGTACTGACTGCCAAGAATGGTAGAGAGGCACTAAAACGACTCGCCGAACACTCCGATATCTCATTGCTATTCAGTGACGTAGTTATGCCGGGTGGAATGAGTGGTTATGAGCTGGCGGAACAGGCTATGGTAAAACGCTCTAATCTCAAAATACTTATGACTTCGGGCCACCCAGAGAAAGTAGGTAGTCAAGAACAGCAAAGATATAACCTGATAATGAAACCGTACACAAGTGAAGACTTGGTCCGGCGGGTGCAATCACTTCTGGATGGTCCGATATCCGAACCCAGTTAGCACATTATTGATTTTCCGGTTACTGATTTCTATTGTCGTTGAACTTAGCATTCTGAGTATCTGCTATTGAGAATGCAGGCGCTGAAATCCCATCTGCGAGCGGGTGAGATCGACCCAACCCGGACTTCCGAGAAAAAAATGTCATTCCCGCGAAAGCGGGGATGACACCAAATGGCGGCTGCTTCTGGCCATAGGTTGCCGCTGCCGGAGAGGTTTTTAGTGTCTGTTTTGGAGAAGGTAGACTCTCGGATGCTCACGACTCGAGGCATTGGGCCCTAATCTGGTCTGGACTTTTTTTTGATATACTTGAATCCTTTGATCGAATCGGATTTCAGTTGTACGATTTCAGAACCGGGAGCAGAATATTCAGTCGAAGCGTTATGCAGCGATTGATCATCAACCTGACCTTTGTCCTGTTATGCAGTGGCCTATTGCTGCCGGTGTCTGCCGCGGTCGTGCATAAATGGATCGACGAGAAAGGCGTTACCCATTACTCGGATGCTGCCCCTGAAACAGCTGTAAAAACGGTAACGAAGATTGACCTGGGTAACCGCAAAGCGGCAAAAAGTAGTGTTAATAACGACTATTATTCGATCAAAAATCAATGGCAACGTTTGCAAAAAGAACGCCTGGAACAAGAAAAATTGAAGTTGGAAAAAGCCAGGCAGGAAGCCGCCCTGCGATCCGCAGAACCACAGGTTGTTTACATAAATGAGCCGCGGGAAAAGCAAACCGGGGTTCTTTACCAGGGCTCGTTTTATCCACGGCATGGGCACCGTCGGTCGCATAAAAAACACAAACATCAACCTGGTTATCGGAACAAATGGTATTACCGGGGTGGTGCTCCGGTGGGGTTACATGCCGGGCGCTGGAAGGGGAGCTCTCACGGATCGTATTGAGCGTTTGCTATTCGTATCGCAAGTACTTTGATACCCGCGCTTAAACGACGGTTTAAAGATCATGGCTTATCAAAAATCCTTCGAAAAATCGGAATACGCGGACCGCGTGGCACGCACAAAGCAGCGCATGCGCAAGGCTGGTTTTGAACTGCTCCTGTGCCAGGATCCGGCCAACATGTGTTACCTCACGGGTTTTGACGGCTGGTCGTTTTACACCCCGCAATGTGTGCTGATACACATCGATGAAGAAATGCCGATTTGGTTTGGTCGCGCCCAGGATGCGAAATCGGCGCATATTACGACCGATCTTCCCGCGGCGAATATCATTTCGTTTTCGGAGCCGCTGGTGCACCATCCGACGCAACATCCGTTTGACGAACTGTGTGAGTATATTAATAGTCGGAGCTGGAGTAAGGCTACAATCGGTGTCGAACTCGATGCTCATTATTATACGGCGCGTGCCCACCGCCACCTGGTTGCGGGACTGCCGGATGCGAGTATTAGCGACAATCAGGAACTGGTTAACTGGGTACGCCTGGTTAAATCCGAAAATGAAATCAGTTATATGCGTGAAGCGGGCCAAATTTGTAGCGCTGTCATGAAACGCGCGATCGAGTTGCTTAAACCGGGTACTCCGCAAAACGAAATCATCGCCGCGGTTTACCAGGGCCAGGTGCTGGGTTTGCCCGGCAAGTTCGGTGATTACACCAGCCTGTGCCCGTTGATCCAGGTCGGCGAGGGCACCAGTACGCCGCACCTGACCTGGAGTGACGAGCCGCTGCCTGCGGATTCACTGGTAGTCATGGAAATCGGAGCTGCGCGTCGCCACTACCATGCGCCATTAACCCGTACCATGCATCTGGGCAAACCTCCGGCCGAGGTATCCCGGTTGGCAGAGGTTATTGTTACTGGAGTCGACGCCGCGCTCGAAGTCTCACGGCCGGGAACCAGTTGCGAAGAAGTTGAACGGGTGTGGCAGGATGTGCTCAATAAAAACGGCTACCGCAAGGAGAGCCGGGTTGGTTATTCGATCGGCTTGAATTTTCCGCCGGACTGGGGTGAACGCACCGCCAGCCTGCGTCCAGGAGACAAAACTGTGCTCGAACAAGGCATGTGTTTTCACTTTCAGTCGGGCGTCTGGCTGGACGATTTCGGTGCCGCGGTATCAGAACCGTTTGTTATCACCGACACAGGCGGTGAGCGACTGTGCGACGTGCATCGAGGACTGGTGGTGATCGATTAAACTGGTTTGAATCGCTTGCTGTGAACAACTATTTCACTTTATTGAATTCCCCGGCAGTTATGCCTTGATCGCGGGGCTGAGCATGGTTAGGATGCCGCGCAATTCTATCGATTAATAAATAAGGATTCTGGAATGACGGCTAAAATGCACAGATACCTGCTTGCTTTATCTTTTACCTTCCTCTTTGGTGGTTTGGTGACACCAGCCATTTCTGACAACGGCCAGCCGTTGTTGAATAAAGATCTTTTTTCGATCGGGGCCGGTATTTCAAGTAACTCCATCGATGATGACGACCTTGATGAAGACGACGAAATAGGCTTTCAGTTCTTCGTCGCTTACGATTTGATCGAGGTAAACCTGATGGAGGGAGTGAATAGCTCGATCGAACTGGGTTTGATGGATTACGGCTACAAGCGCGACAGTACCGGTGTCTGGGGAACCTATACCGTGGATGGCATTATCAGCGGAGATTTAGGCTGGTTGGCACGCGCGGGTTTCGACTTCGGCGATGATAGCGGGCTGATGGTGGGTGCGGGACTTGGTTACATTGCCGACGAAAGGACGGAACTTCGATTTGAGTATGTCGCTCGTGACGAAGGCGATTCATTGCAGTTCAATTACCTTTATCATCTCTGACAAGCCCTTGCCGGCGGGATTAGAGAGCAAGCGACAGGGTTCTGATACCTTCGTCCAGGCTTGAATGAAGCGGCAGTCCGGTTTTTTGCAGTAGCTGTGTCATGCGCGTATTCTGCGCCAGCACTGTGGCGTCGAGATGGCGCACCCCGAGTTCGCGCGCGCAGTCGACGAGTCGGAACAGCAGTATCCTGCCAATACCCTGACCTTGTAGTTCATCGATGACGGTGATTGCCATCTCCGAATGATCCGCTTGATCCTGATTCTGTACAAAACGTCCGACGCCGACAGGAAGTCGTTCTGAACCGTCCTGCAATTCGGCGACCAAAGCGACGTGATGCTGGAAATCCACTTCGGTAAAGTAGCTTAGCTCGGCCGGGGTCAGGTCGCGTTTGACGCTGAAAAAGCGGTCGCGTACCGATGATTTACTGAGTTTGAAAAATCCTTCGCGCAGTTTTTCCCGATCGTCCGGTCTGATCGCGCGCAGGTGCACAACCCTCCCATCGGGCAGGGTATCCGTTGCATGGTATGAAGCGCTAATTCTCGACATTCGATCATCCTATAAGGAATTATGTTGCAGTGCAACATTTTAATTTATCGAGCTGTTGTTGCACTGAACAGGGGAAATTACATTCTGTAAATCGTACCGTCCCCGGCATAGGTTTTTGCAAGCTTTCCTGATAACGTGGCTCGGCTATAAGCTTGACCGCTAATAATAATCAATGCTCGTTGACTACTGGCGCTTTGCCCGATCGAATTCGCGTTTCCTGGGATTCGGATTTTTCCTCGCGTTCATGTCGAGCGCGGGCCAGACCTATTTTATCGGGGTGTTCGGTACTGGAATCCAGGCGGATTTCGATCTCGACGCCGGTAGCTGGGGTCGCACTTACATGATTGGCACCCTGGCGTCAGCCCTCGTCATTAACTGGACCGGCGCGCTGATCGATCGACTCGATTTGCGTGTGTTCACCGCGTTGGCACTGCTTGGTTTGTGCTGTGCCTGCCTGTTGATGGGTTCGGTGACTTCACCGTTAATGCTGGTGTTGGCGATATTCATGTTGCGGCAGTTTGGCCAGGGTTTGAGTAGTCACGCCGGAATAACGTCGATGGCACGTTACCATAGTGCCGACCGCGGCAAGGCAATCGCGCTCGCCGCGATCGGTTTTGCCTTCGGTGAAGCCATGTTGCCGGTGCTCGGTCTATACGCCTCGCAGTTATGGGGATGGCGTCACACCTTCTATATCGTCTCGGCGGTGGTGTTGGCCGCGATTTTGCTGGCACTCTGGTTACTGAAAGGGCATAGCCAACGCCATGCCGAACACAACGATGCGCTCGAAAAACGGGCGCAGCAGGAAGATCGTCAAAGTGACTATACGCGCCGGCAGATGCTTGCCGAGCTGCGATTCTATTTCATGTTGCCGGCGATGATCGCACCCTCGATGATTGGCACTGCCCTGTTCTTTTTTCCGGCCGAAATTGCCAATGCCAAGCACTGGAGCAGCCTGTGGCTGACTGGAAACTACTGGCTTTACTCACTGGTCTCGGTCGCGACCACGGTTTACTCAGGTATTTTAATCGACCGTTTCAGTGCACGGCGCGTGGTGCCGCTGTTCCTGTTGCCGCTGGCGCTGGCATTGGTGGTGCTGAATATCTCCGATCACCCATTCATCGTATGGCCTTACATGCTGTTGATGGGTATCAGCTCCGGACTTTATTTCACCGGTCTGAGCGCGCTCTGGGCGGAGCTTTATGGTGCCAGGCATCTCGGTGCGATCAAATCCATGACCAACGCGATCATGGTGTTTTCATCGGCGCTTGGTCCGGCCCTGGTGGGTACGCTGCTCGAGTGGAACATGTCATTTCCGGCAATCTCGATGATTATGGCCGCATTCTGCGTGGGCGCGACCGCACTCCTGGTTTATACGCTGCGGATGTCGAGTAAGTGACGCGCACGGGTGCTGTCTGCAGGTCGACAATCGACTGCCTGCAGGGTATCGACCAGGCTCGAAACCAGAGTCGAGGTACTCGCTGCCATCTCGCCATTGGGAAGGTAAAGATTGTTTTCAAAGCCGACCCGTGCGTGGCCACCAGCATTGATCGCTGCCATCACGCACGCTTGTTCCTGGCTGCCAAACGCACAGGTGAACCAGTCGAGTCCGTCGAGGTCGTGTTGCAGGAACGGCTCGAGGTCGGCGGGATTGGACTGGAAGTTGACGTTATACCGCCCAAGTACGAACAGCACACAACGGTGGCCGGCGGGGATAATGCCTCGTTCGCGGTAATCGAGAAAGTGCTGCAGTTCCTCGGCCGAGAAAACGATATGCTGAATATGAACTTCGCGCTCGTCACACCATTCGAAAAACTCTCTGGCGATTTCAGCTTGCTCGAAGTTTGAACTGATCTCGCGCAGGCACATGCTTGCCATTTGCGGTACCACTGCCTGGAGGCAGGCAACCTGTTCCTCGGGGGTGTAGATTCCGACCGCTTCGGAAGTGACCTGGATCAGCATCCCGGGAACCCGCCGTGTCATTTCCGCAATCAATTCGCGGTAAAGCCCGGCATCGAGCACGTGCTCGTCATTCTCTCCGCGCACGTGCGCGTGCAGCACGCTTGCGCCGGCGGCGTAGCATCGAGCTGCCTCGCTCGCGGTATCTTCGACGGAAACAGGCAGGGCAGCGTGGTCGAGCTTGGTTTTACGCGCACCGTTCGGCGCAGCCATGATGACGACGTCACGTGTCATAACGTACGCAGTGTGGATTTAAGCGCCTGGTCGAGCTTGCTGACGATTTCTTCAATATGGGTGCTGTTAATAATGAAGGGTGGTGCCAGCAGCACGTGATCACCCTGTTGCCCGTCGATAGTGCCGCCCATCGGGTAGCAGATGAGGCCGGCATCCATTGCCGCCTGCTTGAATTTCTTGTGGAAGCCGAGCTGAGGCGGAAAAGGCGACTTGCTGTCTCGTTCGCGCACGAACTCGAGTCCCAGGAACAGCCCTCGGCCGCGGACATCGCCGATATTCGGATGCTCCCCGAACTTGTCCGTCAGTGCCTTGCGCAGGCTTACACCCTGGGACAGCACCTGGTCGAGCAAACGCCTTTCCATCACTTTCTTGACCACCGCGTGTGCAGCTGCACAGGCGACCGGGTGTCCGAGGTAAGTATGTCCGTGTTGAAAGAAACCAGAGCCCTGCGCGATTGCATCATAAATAGTATCGGTACAAAGCATGGCCCCGATCGGCTGGTAACCCGCACCCAGTCCTTTAGCGATGGTCATGATATCCGGCGCGATGCCATCCTGGTCGCAGGCGTAGAGACTGCCGGTTCGACCCATGCCGCACATGACTTCGTCGAGAATCAATAACACCCCGTACTGATCGCAGATTTCGCGAATGCGCTTGTAATAGCCCGCCACCGCGGGTACCGCGCCAAGCGTCGCGCCGACTACCGGTTCGGCGATAAACGCCATGACTTGTTCTGCGCCGAGGCGCTGGATTTCGGTTTCGAGTTCGTTGGCGACGCGCTGTCCATATTCAAATTCGGTCTCTTCTTTTTGCTGGTCACGATAGCTGTAGCAGGGCGCGATATGCGTGGTTTCAATCATCAATGGCGCAAACGGTTCACGCCGCCACAGGTTGCCGCCGGCGGCAAGTGCTCCGAGGGTATTGCCGTGATACGACTGCCTGCGCGCAATAACCCGATGACGGTCGGGTTGCCCGACCTCGATGAAATACTGGCGTGCGAGCTTGATTGCAGCTTCGACCGCTTCGGAACCCCCTGAAACCAGGTAAACCCGGTCGAGGGCCCCGGGCGCTTCCTTGATCAGTAACTCGGCAAGCGCCTCGGCCGGAATGCTGCTGAAGAACCCGGTATGCGCAAATTCGAGACGCTTGACCTGTTTCTTGATTGCCTTGATAACCTTGGCGTCGCTGTGTCCGAGGCAGGAGACCGCGGCGCCACCCGAAGCGTCGAGGTAACGTTTTCCCTTGCGGTCAATAATATAAACGCCGTCGCCCTCAACCGCGAGCGGCAGGCTTATCTTACAGTTGCGGGGAAAAATGTTGCTCATCTGTCTGGTGGTTTGGCCACGCTCTTATAAAGCCGCCAGGTTCGGGACTGGCTCAGGCTAATGCACCTGGCATTCTGACGGCCTGCGGCATTAACGTCAATTGTGTTGTGACATTGTTGACAAAGGTGAGATATATAAGGCGCGAGCGCGGTTAAAAAGACTAGAGAATCTGGCTCAGAAACTCTTGCGTACGCGGATCCGTGGCCTCGGTAAAAAACGTGGCAGGCGGCCCATGCTCAACAATGACACCACGATCAGTAAAGTAAATGTGATCGGCAACTTCGCGTGCGAAGCCCATTTCGTGGGTAACCAGGATACAGGTCATGCCATCCTGGGCCAGGTCCTTGATCGCGAGCAGCACTTCGTTCACAGTTTCAGGGTCCAGCGCGGCCGTCACTTCGTCGAACAGCATGACATCGGGATTCATCGCTAACGATCGTGCGATCGCGACACGTTGTTGCTGACCCCCCGAGAGTTCTCCGGGATAGGAATTCTCCTTGCCCACCAGGTTGACGCGCTTGATCAGCGCTCGGGCACGTTCCTCGACTACCTCGGCAGATTGTTTCAATACCTTGATCGGTGCCATCATGACATTTTCGAGTGCGGTTTTGTGCGGGAACAGGTTGTACTGCTGGAATACCATGCCGACATTTTTGCGCAACTCCAGTTTGTCGAGGTCGGGGTCATTGACTTCAATACCTTCAACCTTGATCGATCCACTGTCGATCGTGTTTAGCGCGTTGACACAACGGATCAGGGTCGACTTGCCTGAACCGGATGGACCAATAATACAAATTACCTCGCCTTGCCTGACATCGAGCGAAACACCTTTCAATACTTCGAGATCGCCAAACGATTTATGCACGTCCTTGATCGACACCAGCGGTTGATCAGGTGTCCAGTCACTGTTGGTCATTTCAAATACTCCGGGAATAATCTATTGCCTGACGACAAAACGTTTCTCCAGCCTGATGGTGAGGCGCGCGATGGGGTAGCAGTAGGCAAAAAATATGATCAATGCAAAGCCGAAAAACGGTACCAGTAGCTCGGGATGATTGTCCTCTGCTTCCATCGCCTGGCGAGACAGGGTGATGATCTCCTCGACCCCTAGTAGCGAAATCAACGGCGTAGCCATGGTCAGGATGGCATACCAGTTCATCCAGGGCGGGATCATGCGTTTGAAGCACTGTGGCAGGATGACCATCCACAGCGTTTGTTGACGCGAATAGGCGAGTGACTCGGCTGCTTCCCACTGTCCGGTCGGCACCGATACGATTGCACCACGCACGATCTCGGAGATATTTGCCATGATCGGCAGCGCCAGGCCAAACACGGCCTTGAGCCAGTCAGGAATCGGGTATATCTCACCCGCGATTTCAATTTCGAACGGCAGTGCCAGCATTACGATAAACAGCAACACCAGCCAGGGCGAGTTACGAAACAACTGGGTGATGAACCAGCTCAACCGAGCCAGCGGTCGCAATGGGGAAACCTGTCCAAGTCCGAGCAGCACGCCTGCAATGGTGCCGATGAGCATGGTGAGGAAGCTGACGATCAGGTTTAACAGGAATCCCTTGGTGACGATGAAAGGCAACCAACGCCATAGTGCGTCGAGCGCCTGGGCAAAACTATAGTTGCTTTGCGCCATCGCAATCCCGGGCCAAAGCAGAAATAGCAGTGCGATAATCAGCAGGCTGCGAGGCGAAAATTCAGCCAGCCAATGGCTGAATTGTAAGTCCTGAACCTGGCCGGCCGGGTTATATTTAAATGGCTTCATCACCGCGAGGTTGGTTGCGTTGAACCGATCCCGTTTGGTTACGCCCAATTTGCTGATCGGTGTCATGTGCCGTATCCCGGTATGCGCATGCCGCGCTCCCAACGGCTCATGCCGAGGACGAGAATGCCGACCAGCAGGAAATAGGCAAAAAACAGGAACAGCATGCACGCGTTCTGCGCGGTAGAGTAATCGTTGTATATGCTGATCATTTGATAAAGCAGTTCGGGAACCGCGATTGCCAGCGCCTGGGTCGTGGTTTTTACCAGGTTGACCAGGTTGTTGTTGAGTGCAGGCAGGCTGACTCGAAACGCTAGCGGCAGCACGATGTAGATATAAATCTGTAACCGGTTCATGCCGAGAGCTTCGGCCGCTTCCTGGGTCGATTCCGGAACCGCCTCGATTCCGGCTCTGAAAATTTCCACGTTGAAAGCACCGGCAAAGAATGACAGCGATATGATTGCCCAGCCTACATTGGAAATAATCGGCACCTCGACCCAGCCATCGGGGGCATAGGTCGGGGTAAACTGGCCCAGCGCAAAATAGAAAAACATCAGCTGAACTAGCGGCGGGGTATTGCGGAAAAACTGGATGTAGCCCTGCATGACAAGCCGCAGGGTCTTCGAATGCGCACCCTGAGCCCATGCGCCGACCACACCGATAATGACGCTGAAGATGACACAGACGACCGAGAGTTGAATGGTCATCCACAGGCCGTCGGCTACGCGCCAGGCCTGGACCGGATCATAAAAATAAATGAAGTTCCATTTCGGGTGCGTCTGCGCGAGATCGTAAAAATATTGCTGGAAAGCGTTCATTTTAAAGAAGCGTAAACATCAGCCGGGGCTTGCCCCCGGCTGATATCTCTTCGACTTAGGTAAGCTGGTTACTGAATCCAGTCAGCAAAACGCTTGTTTTGGTCCTTCAGGTACTGCGTGGCCTGGATTCCCCATTTCTTTTCGAGCTCGATGAGCTTGCCTGACTGGTGCATGTTGTAGGTTAATCCAGACATGAAATTACCGAAAATACAGTCCTTTTCGGCCAGTGGTACCGCGAGTCCCCAGGGATTGTCGTCCTCGCTATTCAGCGGCATTTCGTAACTATCGTAGTTACCTGAAGACAGGTCCGACATGATCGATGAATCGTCGTAAACCCAGGCAATACACTTCTTGTCACGCAGTGCCTGCTTGGCTTCAGCATTACCGGTGAAGGCAATGATCTTTGCGTCATAGCGATCGGAAACGACTTTATTATAGAAAGCTCCCTGCTTGCCACAGACCGGCTTGCCGCGAAGATCTTCCCATTTTTTTATGCCCACTGCCTTGGGTGACATTACGTTGGTGCCTGAGGTGTAGTAGTTGGGTTGGGTGATACCGACAATTTTACGCCGATCGACACGATCCGACATGGTTGCGATCATCAGGTCGATCTTGCCGTTTTCCAGGAATTGCATGCGGTTAGAAGACTGTACCGCCACCAGTTCGAGGTCAACACCCATCGCGTCGGCCGCCATTTTAGCCATATCGGCCTCCATACCCACGATGGCACCGCCAGAATCACGATAGCCCCAGGGCTTGTAGTCGGCCTTGACGCCCACCACCATCTTGCCGCGTTTCATGACCTTGTTCCAGGTGTCGTTGCTGCAAGTATGGCCCGCTGCCAGGCTGGCGCTGCTGGCGACAATGAGTGCTGCCGAGGCGGCGCTGACCAGTAAAGTTTTGATTGGTTGTTTCATCGATTCCTCCAGGAATTTTATGTGTTATTTATTTTACGTGTGATTTATTTTGTCCCCGTCGTTTAGAGCACGGGATTGTCCTACCGGCCATATTTAACCGCAGATATGGTGATCGTGCAAACCACTTGACCGGGCAACGGGTGCCGATTGTTACCTGGTCTTAGCTGAAGACTGTAAATTTACCCGCTTCCCAGTCGTAGCCGCTGAGCTCAGGGCCGGCAATATCAACATACCAGCCATGCAACTGCAGTGCCCCCGACTCGACGCGCTCGCGTACCCATGGAAACGTGGTCAGGTTTTCAAGCGATACCAGTACCGCGTTCTGCTCGCAGGCCCGGGTGCAGGCTTCCTCACCGGCGGTTGACATGGTGGCGAGTACCCGGCGGTGAGCCGCGGCCAGCATCGATACCCAGGAAGGAACAAATTTGAAAGAACTGTCATAGGGTTCGGGGTCCATCATCAACTTGATGCCACCGCAATGAGCGTGGCCCAGCACCACCAGGTGTTTGACATTGAGTCCAAGGATCGCGAATTCCAGTGCAGCACTGGTGCCGTGGTAGGTGCCTTCCAGTTCCATCGGTGGCACCAGGTTAGCGACGTTACGGATCACGAACAGATCACCCGGGTCCGCCTGGAACAGGATTGCCGGGTCGACGCGTGAATCGGAACAGGCGATTACGGCCACTTCCGGGCGCTGGCCCTTGGCAACCAGGTTTTCGATTAAGGGACGGCTCTGTTCGTAGGGTCCGTCACGATACTCCTGGTAACCTTTTAATAATTTATCTACTGCTGACATTTGTTATTGAATCCTGGTATTAGTGATCCTGGTTAGAAAGGTAGCGGCAGCTTGCTGGTTCTGCCGCCGTCGATGACGATGACCTGGCCAGTGACAAACGTGGAATCGTCACTCGCGAGGTAAACGGCGAGCTTGCCGACATCCTCCGGTTCGCCGATACGCCCGGCCGGGTGCATTTTGTATAAATCCTCCCAGGCAGTGTCCGGGTCCTGCTGCGCGTTGATGTAATCGTCGCTCAAATCCGTACGTATCCAGCCGGGAGCAATTGCATTGACGCGGATATTATCCTTGCCGAGGTCGATCGCCATGGCCCGGGTCAGCGCATGTATACCCCCCTTGGAAGCACAGTAGGCAGCGTGTTGGGGATTGGCGGCGAGACCTTCTATCGAACCGATGTTGATAATGCTGCCGCCCTTGTCGGCACGCAGCAGCGGCAATAAATGCTTGCTTAAAAATACGGGTGCGGTCAGGTTGACAGCGATCATCCTGTTCCATTCTTCGAGCTGCAAATCATCGAGCGGTTTTTCAAACATGAATCCCGCGTTATTAATTAATACATCGACCTTGCCGAAAGTTTGTTCTGCGGCGCTGGCAACTGCGGCATAACTATCGGGATTCGAAAGATCTGTTTCGACCCAGTGCACCCAGTCCTGGGCTGCCAGGTTTGATGGCAGCGGTGAGCGTTGAGCGACCAGCAGTGCCGCCCCGGCTGCAAGCATGGCCTGGCTGATGCCGAGGCCGATACCCTGGCCACCGCCGGTAATAACAATGACCTTGCCTTCGAGATTGGTCATTGCTTAACCGTAGACTGGTTTGGCGCCGGTGACTTCTACAGTCGCGCCACAGACATAGCGCGCGTCGTTCGATGCGAGAAACGCGATTACGTCGGCAATCTCCGCGGGTTCAGCGATATGCCCGAGCGGCACGGTCTTGCCAAGTTCCTCGACCGCATTAACCGGGTCGATTCCGCGACGGATAAAACCGCTGCGCAGCATCGGCGTATTGACTTCGTTGGGGCAGACCGCGTTGACGCGAATGCCGTCACCGGCATGATCTCGCCCCAGGTTTTTGGTTAGTGCCGCTACCGCCGCCTTGCTGGTGCAGTAAGCGACGTGATCGGGGCCCGGGTAAATGCCCCAGGTCGACGAGGTGTTTACGATCGCGCCGCCACCGGCCTGCTGCATATGCGGAATTGCGGCCCGGCACAGGAAGAAAACGGCGGTCAGGTTGACGTCGAGCGAACTGAACCACATGTCGTCGTTGGTTTCGAGGATGTTACCGCGCGGGATGATACCCGCATTGTTGATTAGAATATCGATGCCACCCAGGTTTTCCACCGCGTGGTTTATCAGCGACTCGCAATAGGTCTTCTTGCGTAAATCGCCCGCCAGGAAAATTGTCTCCAGGCCTTTTCGGCGCAATGTATTGCCGAGGTCGCTGCAATCTTCTTCGCTACGGTCGGAGAACAGTACCCGGCCGCCTTCGCCGGCAAATAGCTCCACCAGCGCCTGGCCGATACCCCCGGTGCCGCCGGTGATGACGACCCTCTTACCTTCAAATCGCATTGTCATAAAAACCTTCTCGGGCTGAACGGCGTTATATTGTGACTGGGTTCTTCGCCGTTTGCCAGTTCAGCAATCAGCTTCCCGGTAATACCGGATAAGGTTAATCCGAGATGATGATGCCCAAAGGCATAGAGGATGTACTCCGACGTCGTGCTGTAACCGATGACCGGCAATGCATCGGGGCAGCTGGGACGAAACCCGAGCCATTCCTGGTCGGGTTGTTCCGGTAGCTCCAGCATTTCGTGTGCCTTTCGATTCAGGTAGTTGATAATCCGCGGGTTTTTTTCCTTGTGGATACCCGCAATTTCGACGGTGCCGGCGAAGCGCATGCCCTGGTTCGTTGGCGTTGCGTAGAAACCGGCGTGATGCCAGCTCACCGGGCGTTTCAGCAAGTGCTGCATATTGTTGAACTGCACGTGGTAGCCGCGCTCGGTATCGAGTTTCAGCAATTGCGTCGGAATACCGGCGATTGATTTCGAGAATGCGCCGGCGGCAATGACAACGCGTTCCGCGTCGACGGTTTCGCCATTATCCAGCCTGATCTGTACCGCGCCCGCGCCATGGTTAATTTCGAGCGCGCGATGACGCAGTAGCTCTCCCTGGTTGCGCTTGAAACACTCCACGTAGCGCTGGCAGAGCATCAACGGATTCAACACGTGGCTGATGCTGTCGAACAGCAACCCACGCTCGAACGGAATTTTCAGGTTAGGTTCGAGGTCGCGGATTTCACCCCGGTCTAGTTCGACGAAGGTCGAACCTTGTTCACGCCGCGACTGGTTCGCTGGCCTGGCTGCGTCAAATTCCTGTTGGTCGACATAAACATGCATGAAACCGCTTTGCGATAGCAGATCACGCGCATCGGCCATGTCGAGCAGCGGGTCGAGGCCGTCATAGACCTTGCCCAGCAACTTGCCGAGCAAGCGGATAATTCGGGCCACTTTTTTCTCGCGGCAATTCAACAGGAACTCGATCATCCACGCGGGATGCGACAACACGTAAGCCGGGTCGAGGCTAAGGGGACTTTCGCTGGAGAAAAGCAGTGCAGGCAAACGCCGGAAAAGATCGGGGCTGTTGACCGGCACACAACCGTATTCGGCAATGGTGCAGGCGTTTCCAGAAGAGGTGCCCGAGCCCGGGTCCTCGGGGTCAATCAATGTTACCGCAAAGCCTTTCTTTTGCAGCCACAAAGCGCAGCTGCAACCGACAATCCCGGCGCCGATCACGGCGATGCGAGTCTGGTTAGTCAAACGGGTGCTCGATTCTTTATTTAACTCGGCCCGCTAGTGTATTGAAACTCGGATTGAACCGAAACCGCTATTTTATACGCCTCCCCAACCGGAGTTTTTTACAATTCGAGCGCTTTGCGCAGCAGGTCTCCCAGCTTGGCGCGATTTGCGGGATCCACCAGGTTAAGGGCGGGCAGCCCCGACAGTTTTTCTACCAGGGCGATGGCGGCCTCGGTATTGGCGGCACCGCCAGCTACCAGGTCTGGGGTACGCTGGAACGCCTGTTGCACGCCAACCACCGCATACGGATCCTGAGCGCAAAGCAGCTTGAACTTGACACTATCCCTTATCATTTCCTTAGCCACGGAACCGTTATAGGGTTCCAGTGGCGAGGCGCCGGCCTCGGCTACCAGTACATCGGGTTTTTCGCGCGAAATGAGAGATAGCAGGTACGGCAGGGCCTCACGGTAGAGGTCTTCATCAACCGCCGAGGACGGCAGGCCGGCATCGACAAAATCAAACACCGCACTCGCACCGGCGTCCTTAAAGCTCAGCATATCGCGGTAACGTGCGGCACCGGTCAGCTTGGCGCCAACCACGTTGAGCCCCATTTGCGACAGCGTATGCACGATAATCCGTCCGGACATGGTTTTACCAGCCGACATCGATGTGCCGACGATCAATATAACCGGTACGTCGAAATCGGTTATCTCGATTTCCGGCAGGCTGCCGCGCATGGTCACTTTTTCGTCATTGCGCATGACATGCCCGTGATATTTCAGGGGCATCGGTGACGATATAAATGGAGACAGCGATGTGTTCTTGCCGAACAATCCGGCCGCTGTCAGCGCATTCAACTCACCCGAGTCGTCGATCGAGCGCCAGTCACCGACGGCTTCCAGCGTGGCGACCCGCGTACCGAAGGCACCAACCATCAGGTCACCTTCCATGACTTCGATCATGCGTCCGGCAGGTAGCTCCAGTGCGCACAGGTGGCCCCGTGTGTCCTGCACCTGGCCGACCACGTAGTCACCGGTATCCCAGAACTCGCGTGCCAGTGGCGTTGAGGTGAAATTGGTTGGAGTAAGGTCAGAAATCCGGGTTACGGATGCAAGAAATGGATGAATCATGATTCAGCTCCCCTCAATGGTTTAGTTATTAAGCGGTGGTGCCAACAGCAGCAGCGTAAGCAATGCGCAACGCACCGGAAGTAAATCCAGGTAAATGTATTCGTGGTGGGCGTGGGCGCCGTCGCCGACCGCTCCCAGGCCATCGATCGTAGCGGTAAACAGGCTCGTGGTATTGCCATCGGAGCCGCCGCCCGCGGTACCCTGCTCGAGCGCGAGATCTAGACCTTCTCCCAGTTCCTGCGCGATTCTCCACAGCTGCTGGTTTTGTTCGGTGCGCTCCATCGGCGGGCGTCCAATTCGACCTTCGATAGCCAGCGAAACCCCCGGGGTAACGGACTCGATGCCGTGAATTGCAGCTTCTACACGCTCGGCGTCGGCCTGGGTCTGAACCCGCACATCAATCACCGCGCGGCTTTCGGGTGCCACCATGTTGGGCCGAATACCGCCATCGATAACGCCGACGTTGACCGAGGTTCCATGCTCGGGGTCGTTCAGTTCGAACAGTTTCTGAATCACATGTGAAAGCTCCAGAATGGCACTCGCCCCGGCGCCCGGATCGAGACCGGCGTGTGCGGCCTTGCCCTTAACGATGACCTCGAAGCGGCCAACCCCCTTGCGCGCGGTCTTGATTTTTCCGCTATTGCCGAGCGACGGTTCCATCACCATGCAGCGGTCGACCCGTTGTGCCAGGGCGCGTATATAGCGGGTCGATTCGTGGCTGCCGATTTCCTCGTCAGAATTGATGAAACACAGCGGTGCAACGCCCGGTGTCAGGCCAAGGGACTCGATCGCCCGCAACGCGTACACCATTTCAACCAGGCCGGCTTTCATATCGTAAACGCCAGGCCCGCGCAGTTTGTCTGCCTCGAGTTCCAGTGGCATGGTTTCCAGGGTTCCGATTGGCCACACGGTGTCACAATGACCGATCATCAGTTGTGCCGGTTGTTGCTTGCGCCGATTTTTCGGAGATGCGTACACGTGCCCGCCGGAATTGCGCCCGGGAACCAGGTTGACGCGGTAATCGATTTCCTCGAATTCGGCTTTCAGACGCCGACGAATCTGCAGCTGGCTGTCGCGGTCGGTGGAGGGCGTTTCCATCAGGACCAGGTCTTTTAATAACCCGGTCATGGACGCCTGCTGCTCACACAGATACTTTAAAACTGCCTGGTTGTCGCTCATCCGTCTTACCTTTTGAAGCCGGCAGGGAAGGGTAACTTGTTGGTGTTGGCAATTTCGGTAAAACGTCCGGGGTAAAGGTAGGCCAGCAGCGGTGACGCATAAATCAGGTCTTCATCATCCAGTTCAGACGAGCGCAGCGCGTCTTCGGCGACCCTGGCAGCGATTATGCGGCCCATGATGAGCGAGTTGTCGCCAAGGTCATCGACGATCTGTTGCAATTCACATTCGAGGAACAGGTAGCCATCCTGCACCAAAGACGCGTTCACTTTTTCGGCCGCAAAAGTGGGTAAGGCCTGGGTGACGGGTTTGCTGCCGTCGTCGCAACGGGGTGTCGCGGCCAGACTCGCGAGCACTGTCTGCGACGGGCGCATATAGGTTACGCTGAACTCACCGTCTCGCTGAATATTCTGGTAGGTATTGTGGCGCGGCGTACAGACGAAGCCGAAATGGTTTTTCCAGCTCATCGGCATCGCCAGGTGCTTGGGTGCCAGGTCGTCGCTGCCATCGGCTTCGCGAGTACCGATGACAACCAGCGGAAATACCGTAAAAAAACTCTCCCAGATGGATTCACCCGTGTCGAGCTCGATCAGATTTTCAGAACCTTTATCGCCCATATCCCTATCCTGTTGTTTTTTGTTTGAAAAAAGCTAACACTGTTGGCATCTAGTCATATTGACACGTATCAAAATAACAGGAGTCCTGAATGAATGTGCTAAAAACCCGCCAACCAGTACCCGCACTGGAAGTCGACACCCTCGACGGCCCCTGGTCGCTTGCCGACCAAAGCCCTGAAAATTTCACCATGGTCGTGTTTTACCGCGGCCTGCATTGCCCGATCTGCAGCAAGTATGTAGGTGAACTCGACAAGCTGGCCGGTGATTTTGCCGATATCGGTGTTTCCATCCTGGTCTTAAGTGGTGATGATCGTGAGCGGGCCGAACAGGCGCGCGAGGATTGGGGACTCGGTAATCTCGCGATTGGTTACGGCGTTAGCACAGAACAGGCCCGCGACTGGGGACTGCATCGTTCTGCGGGGCGCGGCCTGACCTCGATCGGAATCGAAGAACCTGCTGAATTTAGTGAACCGGGATTATTCATTGTGCGCCCGGACAACACGCTTTACTGGGCCCAGATCAGCACCATGCCGTTTGCGCGCCCGCATTTTCGCGAAATTATCGGTGCCCTCAAGTTTGCGCTCGAAAAAGACTACCCGGCACGCGGCGAACTCAGCTAGTCCGCCAATCCGCGTTTCGAGCCGAAGCTCTGGGCCGTTGGATCCGGGCTAAAGTTTCCAGGCTCGACTTCGTGGGGCTGTTGATTCCTTTTAATACTGCACAGGCAGTGCTGACGTCAGTTCAGTTCTATCTCTGGAAACGATTAATCTATTCTTTAAGCTGGATTAGTAGCCTGCCGTCTCTCACCTCGATCTTCTCCACTCCCTCGTTCAGAGCCTGCCAAAAACCACCGGCTTCACCAAATTCCTGCACCAGATCGACATTTTTTATATTGCCAATCCAGGCATTGGGCAGTGGTACACCCCAGACGCTGATGCCCTTGAGTACTGCGCTCGGCATACTGTTGACCAGACGCAGCTCCATACCGCCAGTGACCTTTATCGTCTGGCCCCCCAGGAATGGGAAATCCGGATCAACATCCACCAGGAGCTTGGCACTGACCAGGTTGTTCGAGAGATCTATGGCCAATTTGTTGGCGAGGTCGGTGTTTTTGGCCAACAAGGCATTCAGTTCCCGTTCGCTGAATTCGACTTCACGGCTGGCGCCGACTTCACTATAGGCTTCGGGCTCAATTGCCTCGTTTTCACCTGCCTCCGTTTCAGTTGACCGCGAGTCTCCGCCGAGCAGCTTAATTTTTCGATCCAGGGTTTGCTGTTGCTCCTGGTTAAGCACTACCGGTTTGAACTCGGTCGGGAAAAGCCAGGTAGTCACGGCCCAATAACCAACTGCCAGCGTAACCGCCATAGTAATCACAATAATGCCAAAGGTTCGCCAGCCATTGTGTTGCTGCCGAACGGGAGGAGGATCGGCCGAAGTATCTGCTGAAAGTTGCTCAGTAGTCATATGCCTCGATTACTTTTAGTTAAGGTCGATTAAAAAATTAATATAACACGCGAAATTGTCATGAATACCTGCGAGGTAAAATAATTAACAAAAAGTCACGTTAAGAAGATGAGTTTTTTAAATTGAGTTGCTTAATGGTTCGCTTCTGGCAAAAGATTGACTCCCACCGGGGATTTCCCCGATAAACGTCGTGCGGACGCGTATATTTTTTCAGGGCAAAATACCTGCTCTACCAGCCGTCCTGACATGTAGCCCTATTCAGATTAAAATGATTTGAAAATACGGGAGTCTTTCAATGTGGCCAAAAACACATCTAACCGATTTGCTAGGTAATGAGCACCCGGTAATCCAGGCGCCGATGGCTGGTTCTACGACTGTAGAACTGGTGGCCGCAGTTTGTAATGCGGGCGGAATCGGGTCGATGGGATATTCGGGAACACCGACAGAGACAATAAGGCAAGATGCTGAAAAAATTCGAAAGTTAACGGACAAACCCTTCAATTTTAATTTCTTTGCCCATGAGGCGCCAGTTAACAAACCGGAGGTAATCGAAGCCACCCGAGAAAGGCTTAAGCCGTTTTATTCGAAGCTCGGACTGGGTGAGATTCCACGGGATCTTAGCAAACCGTTACTGACATTCACGCAAGAAAGGCTGGAACTGTTGCTTGACATAAAGCCTCCTTTAGTCAGTTTTCATTTCGGATTACCGGAATCCATTGCGATTGAGTCACTAAAGAGTGCAGGATGCCGAATACTCTGTTCCGCAACTACGACGGCCGAAGCCATTGCCCTGGAGCAATCCGGTGTCGACATAGTTGTTGCGCAGGGATGGGAGGCCGGGGGTCATCGAGGGAGCTTTGAGGTAAATCATGACGATCATGGAGTTGGCACCATGGCGCTTGTCCCACAAATTGTCGATGCGGTTAATATTCCGGTAGTTGCTGCCGGTGGAATTGCAGATGGAAGAGGTATAGCCGCCGCTTTTATGCTGGGTGCCTGTGGTGTTCAAATGGGCACGGCATTTCTTTCCTGTCCCGAGGCGAATGTGAGTGATGTCCACCTGGAAGCAATACAAAATGCCAGCGATGATGATACACGATTAACAAAGGCTTTTTCCGGAAGGCCAGCGCGGGCCAGGGGAAATAACTACATGGAATCAATTGCTGCTCACCGCCTTCCTTTGCCAGATTTTCCAACCATGTATACCTTAAGCGGGCCTTTGAGAAAGGCCTCTGACGACAGGCTGGATTTTAGATTTCTTCTTTATGGGCAGGCAGCAGCGCTCAATAGAGAAATGCCGGCAGCCGAGCTAGTGCGGACACTTGTCGCAGAAGCTCGGAACCTTCTTTAACTGAGTTTCTGTTTATAGAGCGTTTGTGCTGATAGCTCGATTCCGCTTCCGCCTGTTTTAATTCCCGCCGTAAAACCAGGAACATCGGGTTGTTACAGTTCGACCTCGTGGGCGATGTAATCCTGCATTAAATGGCACAGGCAATCCTGGCGTATCACCAGCTTGTCGCGGGTCAGCATGGCCGGCATCAGGGTATTGTTGAGATAAATCTTGCCTTCCTCGACGCGCATAATTTCATCGGTAACGTCATGTCCGTCCGCATCGGTAATTGATAACGGGCGTGCGACACGGGTATAGCCAAATACCTGGTGTGGGTCGATCAGGGTAAAGTTACGGTCTTCGATATCGTTATCGAAACGCAGGTCGGCATCGGCCTCCGGGTCAAACTCGAAACTGATGTGCTCGGGGATATTTAAGGTCAGGTGTGATTCGACCAGGTGCAGCGCGTGGCGGGTCGGTTTGGTGTCTGGTAGTTTGTCCAGCGTCAGCATACCTTCGACGAAACGGCGGGCGTGCTCGATACCCTTGGGATCCCCGGGCAAGCCGCATTCCAGCGTAACCGCTGGGCAGATATTATCAAACGCCATCGAGCTCACACCCTTGTGCAGGAATATCATCGCCACCCGATTGAATCTTGCCGCCAGGTTCTGGTTTTTCAGGTTGGGATCGGCAATACAGGCATAGTGCGGATTCTTGCCGGTGTTATTGTGTATATCGATCGCCGCGAACAGGGGTAGGCCGTGCGCAATTTCGACCACGCGCTGCATCATTTGAGAAGTCGCATTGGGTTCCAGGTTGCTACCTGGCCAGCAGCGGTTGTAGTCAACCTGGTCTGGCAAATATCGGAGGTTCGCCTCGGCCGCGCGTACATTACCGACAAACAACAGAATCGAGCGCGGCAGGTCATGCCTATGCTCGGCTAGCACCTGTTGCATGACCTTGAGACCGGTATACTCGTTACCGTGCAACAGGATCGAAATGAACAGGAAATTCGGATCCTTGCCGTCCAGTTGAATCAGTGTTGGGTTGGGAAACAGGCTACGGATGTTTGCGGTGCTGATGTCGAAAAAGCCTTCGGGCAGACCGTGTAAGCGGTCAAAATCTTCAATCATGTGCCGGGGTCCTGCCACAAGTGGACCGGTTGGTTGGTGCGTGCCTGTTCGATGTAATCGCATACCAGGCGGGCGCTGTCGCCGAACTGTTTCCAGTGACGCAGTATCCAGCGCGAACCGGTGGCTTCTCGTTCTACCCGGGCCTTGATTACATTGAGCCAGCGCTCGGTATCTTCGATACCGGCTTTTTTGAAATATGACCGTACTAATGGCAACGCCCGATCGAGTAATACCTGTTTCAAGGGAAGGATCTCACCGTCGATCCAGTGCACCTCGGCATTAAGACCCTTGCGCGCGGCGCGGTAAAAATCGGTTTCAAGGCTCTCGTAAGGAACCGCGGTAAGGGAATTATCCTGTGATTTCAAGCCTTCGGTCAGACCCACATAAAACACGATGTTGGCGAGCGTATCAATCAGGGTCGGACCCGATGGCGCCACGCGCAGTTCGAGGCGCAGGTGATACTCACCCGCCGAGTTGCGCGCGATAATCGGGCGCACCCAGCGCCAGATAGTGCCATTGTGAAGTGAAAGGTGGTGCAGCTCTTCAATGGGTCGATCCAGCACTTCTGGCAGGATCGGGCTGTAATAAAAATTGTCTTCGAACAGGTCGAGCAGCGAGTCGATGTAGCGCTTGCCTAAATGGACTCGTGGAATTATATGGTCCTCGATCTCCTGGGGATTACGAGTATCGACCGCCTGTTTGAAGATGCCGATGCGTGACTCATGCCAGCAGCACTTGCCGAGCACCAGCGGTGAATTCGCGGTCGCGCCGAGCACCAGCATGCTTGACCATAACCCGGCATGGTAAGTCGGGACGATTTCATCGAACGGCACCTGCAGGTGAATTTGCAGCGAGGTGGCGAGTGCTTCGAGCATGACATCGTCCTTATCAACTTTCAGGATCTCATCACCCTCGAGATGCAGGTTGATTGGTTGTCCGCGCATGTTGAGCAATTGCTGATTGAGCTGGTTATATCGATGTAACTCGGTCATGTAACCTTCGGGATTCAGGTGCTCGGGTGTAACGCTCGGGAAAACCCCGAACATGCCGATCTGGGTATCAAACTTGTGCGCGCAGGCTTGCGCCTGTTGAAACAAGTCGTTGAGGTCGGCTTCGACGCGGTTAAAAACGCTGCTTTCATAAGGAAACGGGTTTCCGTTGATCTCCATGTTGAACCTGGCGAGTTCGGAAGTGAACAACGGGTTGCCGGTGGCCTCGATAATTTCGATATTGTTTTTGCTCGGGTGCCCGTCGGCATCGGCCAGGCAAAGCTCGAGCTCGTAGCCGAGATTACGACTCGAATTGTCAAACTCGCGTTTCTCGAACAGCGAACGTACCACTTCGGATTCCTGTTCCAGGCGTTCCTGGAAACGGTCGAAGTCGGCCTGCTCAAAGTGGGTTTTTTGAATTTCTTCGCCCATAGGATCTCGAGTATAAGATAGATATCGAGCCTGTGCCTACCTCCCTCTTGGGTAAGCTAGTGTTAACCACAAAGGCTGTTTATACTTCGCGCTCGGTCAAGCTAAGATTAATATGCCTGTCATTCTGCAAGTATCCAACCTGGTCAAGCGTTTCGGTCAGTTAACCGCGGTTAACGATATCAGTTTCGAGATTTACCAGGGCAGCTGTTTTGGCCTGCTGGGGCCGAACGGGGCGGGTAAGACCACCACGATTGAAATGATGGAGGGCATCAAGACCCCGGACGCCGGCACCATTCGTTACCAGGGTGAAGCGCTCGGCCAGCAATTTCGCAATGAAGCCGGCATCATGTTTCAAACCACCGCACTGCAGGAATTCATCACGGTGCGCGAAATCATGGTGCAGTTCAGTCGGTTTTATCCGAACACCTCGAGCATCGACGAGCTCGCCGAGCGCTACGCGCTGCACGAGTTTCTAAACCAGGATACGCGCAAACTTTCCGGTGGACAGAAGCAGCGCCTGTTACTGGCAATGGCACTGATCAATAAACCTAAAATACTATTCCTTGACGAACCCACCACGGGACTCGATCCGCAGTCGCGGCGTAACCTGTGGAAGCAGGTGCAATTAGTTAAGGAGCAAGGCGCGACCATTTTGCTGACGACGCACTATATGGAAGAAGCCTACGAGCTGTGTGATGAAATCGCGATCATGGATCATGGTCGTATCATTGCGCACGATGCGCCGGACGCCTTGCTGGCGGCACATTTTGACGATGTCGTGGTGCAGATCCATGCAAAGGATATTCCGCGCGAGATCGGTGAAAAGGAATTCCAGGCAATATATCGCAATGACAGCGCGCATATCCTCACCGGTGACGTCAACAAGACCATTGAGCACCTGCTGCACTTTGATATCCCGCTCGATCGATTGCGTATTCGCGCGCGAGATCTGGAAGATCTGTTTCTGGAATTGACCGGTAAGGAATTGCGCGCCTGATGTGGAATCGAATTTACGCGCTTTTTGTCGCACGCAACCTTGAGTTCATTCGCGATCGTTCTGCGCTTGCCTGGAGCGTACTATTGCCGATCCTGATTATTTTCGTTTTCGCTTTCGCGTTTACCGACGAAAATCCGGAAAAATTCAAGGTAGGGGTAATCCCCGGCGACACCTCCGAAGGTGCTGCGGCAGCGTTTAAGCAGACACGCTTCATCAACTTCATCGATTTTGACGAAGTCGAGACCAACCTGTTTAAAGTGGAACGCCACCAGGTCGATATGCTGTTCGACCCGAACACCAGTCGCTACTGGATCAACCAGACTTCTCCCAATGGTTATATCGTTGAGAAGCTGTTGGTTGCAGCCTATGCCGATTCCCCCGAGTCATTACAGCAAATCCTGGTCGAGGGCGATGAAATTCGGTATATCGACTGGGTTATTCCCGGTGTGATTGCGATGAATATCATGTGGGGCGCCTTGTTTGGTATTGGTTACGTTATCGTACGCTACCGCAAGTTTGGCGTGCTCAAACGCCTGCGCGCAACACCGGTAACCGCGATGGAATTTCTGAGCGCACAAATCCTGTCAAGGCTATGGCTGCTGGTGGCGGTCAACACGGTGATTTTTATCTGCATGGACTACTTTGTCGGTTTCCGCATGCTCGGATCCTATTTCAACCTTTTCCTGGTGTTCACACTCGGATGCATCAACCTGATTTGCTGCGGTCTGGTGGTCGCGGCGCGCATCTCCACCGAAGAAGTCGCGAACGGAGTTCTGAACCTGTTAAGCTGGCCGATGATGTTTTTGTCCGGTGTCTGGTTTTCGCTCGAAGGCGCGCATCCATGGATGCAAAAATTTGCGTTGATCTTGCCGTTGACCCACGTCACCGAAGCGGCGCGTGAAATTATGATCGACGGTGCCGGCATCGTGCAGATTTCGGACCACCTGCTGGTGCTCGGTGTTTCCGCCGTGATTCTGCTCATCGTTGGTGCCAGGATATTTCAATGGGAGTGATTTCGGACCAGGCAATTCTGTTTTGCTTACTGGGCGTGGTGTTCGGGCTGCTGGTGTGGGGCAAGATTCGCTATGACCTGGTTGCATTTGGTGCCCTCATAGTCGCCATCGTGATCGGGGTGGTACCGCAGGAAGACGCCTTTGCCGGGTTTGGGCATCACGCCACGGTTATCATAGCGCTGGTATTGATCGTGAGTCGCGGCCTGTCTAATTCAGGCGCTATCGAATTGATTGCTCGCCACGTAATTGATGGCGGGCGATCATTATTCCTACATATCAGCGTGATGTCGGGGGTATCGGCAATACTTTCGGCGGTGATGAATAATGTTGCCGCACTCGCACTGTTGATGCCGATCGACATGCAGGCGGCGAAAAAAGCCAAGCGCAACGTAAGGTTGAGCCTGATGCCGCTGTCATTTGCATCGATCCTGGGTGGCATGATTACGCTGATCGGAACGCCGCCGAATATCATCATTGCAAGTTTTCGCGAACAGGCGATGGGTGAGCCTTTTGGTATGTTCGATTTTTCACCGGTGGGTGCGGTCACCGCGCTCGCCGGAGTGATATTCATAGTCGTTGTCGGCTGGCGATTGATTCCAGTTAGCGACAGTGATGACGCCAGCTCCGATCTCCCGCTACCGCACGAGGACTACATCGCCGAAGTCCGCGTCGCTGCCGATACCAGTATTATCGGCAGGCGAGTGCGCGATCTCGATGCCGAAACCCATGAAGCCGACGTCGAGATCATCGGCCTGGTGCGCAAGGGCAAGCGACTTCCCGGACGAGCGCGCCGTGAGGAAATTCGCAAGGGCGACATCATGGTGATCGAGGCCGATGCAGAACATATCGATGCCTTTGTCGGTACGTTCGGGCTCGAATACGTCGGCAGTGAAAAATATGTCGGCCAGGCTGCCGAGGGCCTGGTCCTGGTAGAAGCGGTGGTACCTGAAAATGCTCGCATCGAGGGCCGTAGCGCCTTCAGCCTGCGGCTGTTGTATCGGCACGGTATTACCCTGCTCGGGGTGTCGCGCCGCGGCAGGACGTTTCGCGAGCGGGTGCGCAAGCTCGACACGCGTGCTGGTGACGTATTGCTGTTGCTCGGCCCGGCTGAGCGCCTCGACGATGTCGTCAAGTGGCTTGGTTGCCTGCCATTGCAGGAGCGTGATTTGCAGGTGGTGCAACGCCACAAGGCCTGGATAGCGGTGGCAAGCTTTGCACTTGCCATTGCCGCGGCAACCTCCGGAATTATCCATTTGCCCGAAGCATTGGCGCTGGTATGCATGGTCATGGTTGGATTCAACATCGTGCCACTAAAGGAAATTTATACCTCTATCGAATGGCCGGTTATCGTATTGCTTGGCTCGATGATTCCGATTGGCTCCGCGCTCGAAGCCTCGGGCGGCACCGCCTTGATCGCCCAGCAAATCATCGATTTTGCCGAGGGCTACGGGCCGGTGATCGTGTTGACCCTGCTGATGATTGTCACCATGACCTTATCCGACGTGCTCAACAACACCGCGACCACGGTCATTGCGGCTCCGATTGCGATCGATATTGCGAATAGACTGAGTGTCAATCCGGATCCATTTCTAATGGCAGTTGCGATTGCAGCTTCCTGTGCTTTTCTGACCCCGATCGGGCACAAGAATAATACGCTGATCATGGGGCCTGGGGGCTATCGTTTTGGCGATTACTGGCGCATGGGGTTGCCGCTCGAGGTCATTGTCATCGTGGTCTCGATCCCAATGTTACTAATCGTCTGGCCTTTTTAATTGTTACAGCCATCTCGGGGGAAAGCTCGCAAAAGACGCTCCCAACCGGCGCAGGCGCCGGTTGGTCCATCCATGGAATCGCTTGAAGCCCGAGTCGTCGGACCGTGGCATCCCTGCCTCACTACACTTTTGCGAGCTTTCCCCCGAGATGGCTTATTATCGAGGTGTGGTTTTCGGGTATATCTTCGGAGGACGCTGCGCAACATGGATGTTGCGCGCGAGCCTACATGGACGTATTTACGGCGTTCCTTCGAAGATATACCCGATGACCGCACCGTTAATTGAATTGCGGCTGGCTAAGAACGGGATAAAATAGCGAGCAACATAATGAAAGAATCATACTCATGACCGTTATCAAGCAAGACGACCTGATCGAAAGCATCGCCGATGCGTTGCAATATATCTCGTATTTCCATCCGCTGGATTTTATCCGCGCCATGGACGAGGCCTACCAGCGCGAGGAAAATCCGG
>JARFPR010000040.1 GCA_029288195.1 Gammaproteobacteria bacterium
GCTTTACATTGATGCTGAAGACGTGAGGAAAGCCGCCGCAATCATAGAGGATGTCATGCTCAACCGGCTGTGGGATAGCACGGAATATTTTGCTCGTTCAGCTGTAACTTGATCGTTTTAATGGAAATTAAAATCAATAAATACAAATATTTATAGATTAAACTTAAAGTAATTACTATGCATGTGTCACACTATTACCAGGTACGACAAACCGTCTTAAGAGATCCCTTAAGAAGTTTTGTTGTAACCTATACAGCCGTATAGATGGCCAGTTCAAAATTTCAAATTGCAGTGATCAGGGGCGATGGTATCGGTATTGATGTTACCGCTGCTGCGCTTGCGGTCATTGAGGCAGCGCTCAAGAAAACTTCTGCTATCCGTCTGACTTACCATGAAATATCCGCTGGTGCAGCTTACTACCGCGAAACGGGACGCGATATCGAGGCAGATGGGGAAGAGGCCGCCGGTAAAGCGGATGCGATGTTTCTGGGTGCGATCGGATTGCCCGACATCCGCTATAAAGACGGCACTGAAATCTCGCCACACCTGCGCTTACGCGATATTTACCAGCTATATGCCGGGGTGCGGCCAGTCAGAGCATATCCCAATGTGCCGCAACGCCTGGCCGATCCCCGGGCCCGGGAAATAGACCTCGTCATTTTACGCGAGTCGACCGAGGGTCTGTTCTATTCAGCGGCGGTCCATGGCAGAAGCGAAGTGCTTGATAACCAGGAAGTTCGCGACGTGTTACGCATAACCAGGGCGACAACCGAAAAGCTGCACCGCTTCGGCTTTGAACTGGCGCGCAAGCGTAAGCAGCTAGGGACCAGCGGGATGCTGACCTGTGTCGACAAGGCCAACGTATTTAAATCGATGGCTTTTTTTCGGCAGATCTACGATGAGATCGCTCCGGAATTTCCCGATATTCAAACCGATTATAATTACGTCGATGCACAGGCGCTGGATCTGATTCGTCGACCCTGGGAGTTTGACGTGCTGGTTACCGAAAACATGTTTGGCGATATCCTGTCGGATCTTGCCGGCGGCCTGGTTGGTGGTATGGGGATGGCGGCTTGTGCCGAGATCGGGGATGAAACCGGGTTGTTTCAACCCGCCCATGGCAGCGCTCCCGACATCATGGGTCAGGATATGGCTAACCCCATGGCCGCCATTCTGAGCGGCGCGCTGATGCTCGAATACCTGGCCGACAAGGCCGATGAACCCGCGCTGCAGGATGCATCGCAATTGATCGAGAACGCTATATCCCTGGGCTTTGCCGAGGCACGTATCCGCCCGCTCGAATTTGGTGGCGACATGGGTACGGTTGCGGTAACCAACGAATT
This sequence comes from Gammaproteobacteria bacterium, assembly GCA_029288195.1. Lineage (GTDB taxonomy): Bacteria > Pseudomonadota > Gammaproteobacteria. The sequence goes on from JARFPR010000040.1 coordinate 1,344, forward strand.
GCTATCCCTTATTTGACCCGGGTATACCCGTTTTAAGATTCAGGATTGCGCGGATTCCAGCTCTTTTGAAAACTACTTAGGGGTGTCGAAACCGGGTAAGTTACCGATAATAAAAAGCTTTAAATAAAGCTTATAAATTATTGAATATTAAAGATTTAGGTTAATTTATAATTCAAAAACTTGTGTTACAGATCGAGGTTTTTGAACGCCGGGAATCTGCCCGACGAATGGCACTGTATTTAACAGTATCTCTGCTATGCTCTTTGCATGACGCCCAGTGCCGAACTCGATATACAACCACCTGTAACTCTTGAACAGCTAATTGGCAAGGACCAGGATTTACCCAGCCTGCCTGAAATCTACCTGCGCGTTTCCGAGCAGCTGGAAGACGAAAGCACTACCGTAAAGAAGATCGGCGACACGGTGCAAAATGATCCGGCGATCACCACGCGCATACTGAAAATGGTCAATAGTGCCTACTACGGAATGCCCAATGAGGTTGCCTCCGTTTCCCAGGCCGTTTCATTACTGGGCCGCGAAAGGTTGAAACATATCCTGATCGGCTCGGTTCTCCGGGGCGTCTTCAGCGAGCAGGAGAATCCCGCATTTTCGATGCAGGTATTCTGGCAACACAGTATCAAGACGGCCATTATTGCACGTCAGCTGGCGACACAGATTAATTCAATCCAGGAGCCGGAATCGATGTTTACCGCCGGATTACTGCATGATATTGGCAAGTTGCTGCTAATTAAAAAAATTCCGGACAGAATGCTTGCCGCGGAAGATTACATGATTCAAAAGCGCGTCGACGTGCTATCCGCCGAGTTGAGCCAGGTTGGTGTTACCCACACTGCCGTGGGTGAAGCGCTGATGGATCACTGGGGTTTGCCGCAGCTGCTGATTGAATGCGCCCGAAATCACCACGAGGTAGTTCACGATGGACCCAACCGTGAGGCCACTCACCTGATATACCTGGCGAACTGTCTCAGTAGCTATGTGCCCCCCCTGGACGAGCAGGAAACCCAGAACATCCTGGACGATATTGAAAACTGGGACCTGGGATACGCGACGCTCGAGCAAGTTGCATTTGCCTGTCAACTTGCCGATGACATGGTGTTCGAGGTGATGGAATCGCTTGGTATGATCGCGCTCGAAATTAGTAGCGACTAAGCAGTGACCAATAGTTACCGGGCCTGCTTGACACGGCCCATCTCGGACAGCCAGATCCCCCCAAGAACCAGTACGAGCGAAAGCGCGTGGTGTGACCGGAAAGTCTCGTGCAGAAACACGACCGCCATTATCGATGCGAATACAGGCACCAGGTTGACAAACACACCGGCCCTGCCGGGACCGATCAGGGCGACTCCCTGGATAAAGAATATTTGTGCCACCAGCGAAGGTAGCAAGGTGACCAGCGCCGCAATTGCCCAGCCGGCGAGTGACGGCATTTGCCAGCCCTGTTGATAGGTCTCGATCGCAACCACGGGAATTGAAACCAGCCAGGCCACACCCGCCATGACCGCGAACAGGCCAAGCGCGCTGACGTTGGGTCTGCGACTCAGCCCGATCGAGTAGGCCGCGTAGAAAAAACAGGCGATCAGCATGAACAGGTCGCCACGACTTACCGACAGGTTTTGTAGCTCATTCCAGTTACCGCCCGTAGCGACGATAATTACCCCGATCATGGTTATAACCACGCCCAGTACCTGCACCCGCGTGATTCGGTGACGCCAGGCCAGCCAACTACCAAGCAGGACGTAAATCGGAATTGAACCTTGTAATATACCGATGTTAATCGCCGAGGTATGATGTGCCGCGACATAGAACAGGGCGTTGAAGGCAGTGAATCCACAGCTGCCCATGAGACAAAGGAAGGGCAGGTGGCGTCGCAGTATCGGCCAGTCGCGGACAATGTGCTTGCGCGCGAATATCGCCAGCAATATAACCACGCCCAACCAGCGGAAGGTAACCAACTGCATCGGCGAGATCTCGTCGATGGCGAGTTTGCCGAATATCGCGTTGAGTCCCCAACACAAGGTGGTAACTATCAGCAGAAGATAAGCTCGCAAATGATAAGCGTCGATCATGCGCGTGTCCTGACGCCTCGAACCAGTTCACGGTGCAGCGTGTAAAGACCGCTTAAAATGATTATGCCGATGCCGAGAACACTCTGCAGATCCGGCACCTCGTTCCATACCAGGAAAGCAATCCCGCCTCCGAAAACAATCGATAGGTATTTTAACGGTGCTACGATCCCCACCGCGAGTCGTTGGTAGCTCAGTGTCATCAGGTATTGAGCCATGCCTCCGCATAATCCAACCAGGATGAGTAGCGCGAGATCCAGCAGGGGAGGTGACTGCCAACCCTGGATAAGCATACCGATAAGACTAACCAGCACGCCGGTCACGGTAAAATAAAAGGTGATACAGACGGGATCATCGATCTTGCCGAGATGGCGAATAATAATCGTAGTGCAGCCAATTAAAAATGCGGCAGTCAGCATGTAAAGGCTGCCGCTCGCGAGCATATCCGCACCGGGGCGCACAACCATTAACATCCCGACAAACCCGATGATGATCGCTGACCAACGACGAATGCCAACGGTTTCACGCAACAAGATCACCGATAGCGCGGTCATGAATAGTGGTGCGGTGTGCAGTATCGATATCGCTTCCGCAAGCGGCATCAGCGAAAATGCATAGAATGCAAAACCCATCGCCCCGATACCCATGACACTGCGTAACAAATGCAGTTTCTTCTGCCGGGTTCTTAAAATACTTGAGCCGCCACGCAGCAGAATAATAACGAGAACAGGGGCCAGGGCCACGCTGCAGCGGAAAAACATGATCTGCGCCGTCGGATAGGTGGCGCCAAGCCATTTCACACTCGCATCCATGAGAGAGAACAGCAGGATGCTCGACAGCATCGCACTGAATCCAACTGCGGGATTGTCGATGCTGCGTATTGCTAATGGAACTGGATTACTTGAAACGGAAATGCTCCTGTCAGTCGAGTACCAGTGCGCGGTGCCTGCCGTTGGCACTGAGAAGGTTGGCGAGCACACAACTGGCGGAACCTGAACCGATGATGACTTAGTCGAATTCGAGTTCCACGATGCGTCCAGCAAAATGATTGTGGATTATAGACACTACATCTGTTGCGTAAAGCATAACTTCAGGTTTCGTCCAGACTCTTGTTGATGCATAATTTGGGCGCTAGCCCAAGTGGAGTCAGTTTTGAAATTTAGCATCGAAGAATTTCGTGCCTGGGAAAATAAAAGAGTCACGCTGGTCGGCATGTCCGGGGTGGGAAAGTCCTACCTGTCCGCCAAACTGCGCGGCAGTAACTGGTTTCATTACTCGGGCGATTACCGGATTGGTACGCGCTACCTCGACGAACATATTGTCGACATGATCAAACACCAGGCAATCAAGATTCCGTTTCTGAAGGAGTTGCTGCGTAACGACTGGATCTATATTAAGAACAATATCCGGGTTAACGATCTCGGACCGGTGTTAAGTTTTGTCGGTAAACTGGGTAATCCTGAACTGGGAGGCGTGGAACTCGGTGAGTTCATCGAGCGCCAGGCTATATATCGCCAGGCGGAAGTCGACGCGATGTACGATATCCCGCATTTTATCGAGAAGGCACAGGAGATTTACGGATACCCGCATTTTGTCAACGATGTCGGTGGCAGCCTCTGTGAACTTGATGAACCCCGGGTGATGGACATCCTGGTGAACAATACTTTAATTCTGTATATACAGGTCACCAATGACGAACAGGAGAAAGTATTGATTGAACGTGCAGTATCTGATCCCAAGCCACTTTATTACCGACCAGACTTCCTGCAGGAACATTTGCAGCTTTACTACCAGGAAACCGGGCTCGAGTATGCAGCCCAAATCGATCCCGATGAGTTTGCGCGCTGGGTTTTTCCGCGCCTGTTCCGCTCCCGTCTGCCGCGCTATGACGAGATTGCAAAATTAGGCTACTCGGTGACCTCCGAGGAGATCGACCAGGTGAAAAACGATTCCGATTTTCTGAGTATGCTGGAAATGGCCATCGAGAGACAGCCGGAGGATGACGCATAATGCCATTGGTCGCGCATAATGATTTACCTACCTTCGGTAAGCTGAGACAGGATGGTTTGCTGGTGTTGGACCCGGGTCCCGCAAACCAGCAGGACATTCGAGAGCTGCATATCGGGCTGCTCAACATGATGCCTGACGCGGCGCTTGCCGCTACCGAGCGACAGTTTTTTCGATTAATCGGTGAAAGCAACCCGATTGCCCAGTTTTATGTACACCCGTTTACGCTCGATGCGTTGCCACGTGAACAATCGGCACGGGAGCATATCGAAAAATTCTATGACAGTTTTGAACAGATTAAACAGCAGGGGCTCGACGCCCTGATCATTACCGGTGCCAATGTTATCGGTGCCGACCTTTCGAAAGAAGTCTTCTGGAATGAGTTAACCCAGGTGTCCGACTGGGCCCACGAGAACGTAACCTCCACGCTGTGTTCCTGCCTCGCTACTCATGCGGTGATGGACTTCCGTTATGGAGAAAAGCGTATCAGGCAGAAGTCCAAAAAATGGGGCGTTTACCGCCACCAGGTCGTCGATGCCTCGCATCCACTGGTGGACGATATCAACTCGGAATTTGATGTACCACATTCCCGCTGGAATGACGTGCATCCCGAGCAGTTCGAATCCCAGGGGTTGAAAGTACTGGTAACGGGCGATGATGGATGTGTGCATCTCGCCACCAGTCCGGATGGGTTTCGCACCATTTTTTTCCAGGGGCATCCAGAATACGATACCGTCTCCCTGCTAAAGGAGTACAAGCGTGACGTGTCCCTGTTTATTAACGGTAAATTCGATAACTACGCACCGATGCCGGAACATTATTTCAGCGAGTTCAATGCTGCCGTGTGTCGTGAGTACGAGGGTCGCGTGATGCAGAGCCTGGCGCTGGGAGAGGCAATTCCCGAGTTTCCGGAACACCTGATACTGGGGAATCTGAAGAACACCTGGCAGGATACCGCAAGCGCTGTCATCGGCACCTGGCTGGGCCTGATTTACCAGGTGACCAATGTCGACCGGCGCAAACCTTTTATGGAAGGTGTTGACGCCGACAATCCGTTAGGCTTGTGCTAAAGCGATTTAGCCCGAAACGCGATCGAACAGGACGCCGGGCTTGAACTTAATAAGATCCCCAGGAATCCTGTTTTTTCCAGCGAATTCGCGTCACCAGAATCCCGATTACAAATGCAATCAGGCTAACTGCGCCACCGCGTAAAAACCAGTCAAGCCGCGTGCTATCGGTAAGCTCGGCAACGGTCTCAGTAAGTTCGGTCTTTTCCTGCCTTAATTGATCCACCACTGTTTGCAGGCGCTTGTTTTGGTCCTGGATGCTCAGAGTATCCTGCGCGGCAGTACGAACTTCCGATAATTCCCGCTCAGAAGCGCGTAAAGTGGTTGTCAGGGCACTATTGTCAGACTTTTCCTTACTCAGTGATTGCTTGAGCTCGGCGATCTCCGAAGACTGTTCATCGAGGCGGGTTTTCTGCTGTTCGAATCGGGCTTCAAGTCCAACCAGTCTCTCCCTGGCAGAAGGAATTGGCATCAGGAAGCGGGTTAATACATAACCTTGCTTGCCAGAGGCAGTTTCAACCAGTGAGTACTGGGTTGCCAGGTCCTCCTCGAGAACCGTGACCGCCTCGCCGCTTTCCAGCATGCGCACGATACTGTTCGATGTACTGGTACCGCTACGCATCGTAACTTCGAATTCGTCGGTTATATAACGGGTATCCGCCGCGTATAAGGGGCCTGTCGCAAAATAGAAAGCGAGCGCTAGCAGGATAGTTCGTATCATTGATCTATTTACCTTAAAAAGCATTTCAAAAAACTTCATCATTCGAGTCACCATGAACCTTTACTCTGACGATTCTTCGTCTGGTCGATGTGGCCGTTAGCGCCATTATTGTCAGGCTTGCAGCGAGTTGCAACAGCAAATACATTTTTGTTACCGCCAGGTCAGTTTGCATTTTACCGCTAAGTTACTAGAGTAGGTAGGAAGAATTGCCCGGGGATAAAAATGAGTAAAGAACTGGATGATCCAAGGCGGGATTTTTTAGTGAAAGCTTTAAGTCTGGGCTTATTTTCCAGTCCCAATCTGGTAAGCCTGTTGCAGCCCTCTTATGCCCGCGATGACGCGCCAGGAAGGCTAGCCGAAGGTCGTTCAATTTATAAATTACAGGGTAGTGTCACCGTAAATGGTAGGGCTGCCGATATCAGTACCCGTATCGGACCCGACTCGCGCATCGAAACCGGTAGTAATAGCCCGCTTATATTTGTAGTCGCCAATGATGCATTTATTTTACGTAGCAATAGTCAGCTCGAATTGGAGAGTAGCGATGGTTTGATTATCGATGCTTTTCGCATGTTGTCTGGCAGGCTCTTGTCGGTATTTGGTAAACGCAGGAAACCCCACACGATAACGACCTCAACCGCGACGATCGGTATTCGCGGCACCGGCATGTACCTCGAGTCCGATGCGGATAAATCCTATATTTGCACCTGTTACGGACATTCCCATATCGTTGCAAACGCTGATCCGGAAATCAGTCTTGATGTGGTTACCGAGCATCATGACAAGCCTTATTACGTGCTTCCTGCTGCCAGCAGTGGGGGTAAGCTCATCGTCCCGGCGCCGGTTATAAACCATACCGATACGGAACTGGTTTTAGTTGAAAAACTGGTAGGTAGGACACCCCCATTCGAGAACCTGAATGGGAGTTACAAGTACGACAAATAGGCTCTATTCGGCAGTCTCGGGTTCTGTTTCCGGCAGTGCCTCTTCGATAACTTCTGGAACCTTGTAAGGTGTTATCAGTATAAGCAGCGCGAACTCGGGGCTGTCAAGGTAGTGCAGGTTCTTGCTGCGCATGCGGCGACGTTCCTTAAGGCTATGATTGTTCAGTATAAGTGTATCGGCTGAGTAGGCAGCCAGGGTACGGCTCTGGGCGGAACTAGTCGTTTCCTGGTCGATCGAGAGCCGTGGGCGCCTCAGCACAAGATCAGTGTGGGCGTGCAGGTATCGTGATAACCCGATTGTAATTTTACCCTCGAGTTCATACAGCCTCTGCGGGCGTTGTGAACTTTGCTGTTCCAGCAGCTGTAGTTCAATCGCTTCAAGGGTCTGTTCATCGAACTCGGGGCTAGTCCCGTCGGCCATTTTTCTGTCTGCCCTGGGCATGCTTTCCAGCAACTCGATTTGACTGTCGATAGACGTGTATTCATTGCCATAAACACGCCCACCTCGTATCCAGACGGGCAAGGCCTTTTCCTGTTCGACTCCGGGTTGGCGCCAGGCGGTATGCAGCAATAACTCATAGCGTGATGACTTAACGAGTTTTTTGACAACATCAGTTAATCGATACTGCTTGCCGGTGATTACCTCGTAGCCCAGTTTCTTTGCTGCCTGCACGCTTTTGGGTGAAGACAGGACAAGCATTTTCTTATCCTTGGCAGGAGAACTGACCGGCAGCACGTATTCCTTGCTTTTCGGTACCTGGACATTTTTGAATATGACTACTTCAACATCGTAACGAGGCGGTTCTGCACTGGTTTCAGATTGTGCGAGCCCAGGACCGGAAACCAGGGTAGCAAGCACCAGTAAGGATAGTGATTGTCGGTTCATATTATTCTGCAGTCAGCTTCGTAATCAGGTTTTCTACCTGTTTTAACCTGGGTTCAAGTTCAACATTTTGACACACAAATCGCAAGGTTTGTTTGCCGTCGAAACGATATTGCCGTGGATCTGATTGTATCAATTCGATGATCTTCAATGGATCGATATTGGGATTAGTATTGAAAACAAATTTGCCGTTATGCTCGCCAACATCAATTTTTTCGATTCCCAGGGTCAGGGTTCGTAACTTGATCCGGGTTATTCTGAATAAATGCTTAAGCGGGTCAGGCAACAGGCCGAAGCGGTCTATCAATTCTATCTGGATATCCTTAAGCCCGTCGTCGTCTGTTGCTGAAGCGATACGTTTATATTCAATCAGACGCCTGTGTATATCAGGGACATAGGTTTCCGGGATTAAGGCGGGAATATGAAAATCGATCTCCGATGCGCGCATAATCGGTTGTTCGAAATCGATTGGCAGGTTTGATTTTAGTGATGTTACCGCGCGCTCCAGAAGCTCCGAGTATAAAGTAAAGCCGATCTCTGTAATTTGACCACTTTGTTCCTCGCCAAGTATTTCTCCTGCACCGCGAATCTCCAGGTCATGAGTGGCAAGGGTAAATCCGACCCCGAGGTCCTCCAGGGATTCAATTGCCAGCAAACGCTTGCGGGCGTCGCTGGTCATTGCTCGTTCCGGTGGTACGATCAAGTAGGCATAGGCACGGTGATGTGAGCGTCCTACTCGACCTCGAATCTGGTGTAACTGGGCGAGCCCTAGCTTATCCGCACGGTTGATGAAGATCGTGTTGGCAGTGGGAACATCGATGCCGCTTTCGATAATCGTGGTGCAAACCAGTAAATTGCAGCGGTGGTGGTAAAAATCCAGCATGACCGATTCGAGCTCTTTTTCTTTCATGCGGCCATGGACAATGCCGATACGCGCCTCGGGCAATAGTTGCTGCAACTCGTGCGCGGTTTTCTCGATGGATTTAATCTCGTTGTGCAGAAAATAAATTTGCCCCCCGCGTTTAAGCTCACGCTGACAACCTTCAACAATGGTGTCGGGGTTCCAGCGCGACACGAAAGTCTTGATCGCATGTCGCTGCATCGGGGGAGTAGCGATAATAGACAGGTCGCGCATGCCGGATAATGACATGTTCAGGGTCCTTGGGATGGGAGTCGCCGTCATCGTCAGTAAATCGACGCTGGCTCTCAGGGCCTTTAGTTTTTCCTTGTGGCGAACGCCGAAACGATGTTCTTCATCGATGATGACCAGGCCGAGATTCCGGTATTTTATGTTATCGGAAAGGAGTTTGTGGGTACCGATTACGATATCAATTTTGCCAGCCTCGATTTCCTTTAAGGTATCCTCAAGACTTTTTTTCGCAGTAAAACGGGTCAGGCTGGCTATGCGGATAGGCCAGTCAGCAAAGCGATCACGAAAATTATGAAAGTGTTGTTGTGCCAGCAGGGTAGTGGGTACCAGTACCGCGACCTGTGACCCGGATACGGCGGCGACAAAGGCCGCCCGCATACAGACTTCAGTTTTGCCGAAACCGACGTCGCCGCAAACAATTCGATCCATTGGTTGCTGGGACTGCATATCTTCAATCACCGATTCGATCGATGTTTCCTGGTCGGGAGTTTCCTCGAACGGGAACTCACTGGTGAATTGCTGGTACTCGTCAAGCGTGACCTGGTGGGCAAATCCCTGCCTGGCTTCGCGCCTGGCCTGGATATCGAGCAATTCGACCGCGATATCGTGAATTTTTTCCTGTGCTTTCTTGCGTGTGCGTTGCCAGTGATCACTGCCGAGGCGGTGTAAAGGCGCGTTGTCTTCGCTGGCGCCGGCATATCGATTGATCAGGTGCAGCGAAGATACCGGCACGTAAAGCTTATCCTGGTTGGCGTACTCGATGCATAGAAACTCGGTTGCGATACCGGATACGGTCAATGTTTTCAAACCCTGGTAACGTCCAACACCGTGATCTTCGTGAACAACGGGTGCACCCAACTGCAGGTCTTTGAGACTCTGAATGGTCGATTCAGCGTCGCGGGTTTTGCGATACTTGCGTCGACGGCGCTGCATCGCGCGGTCACCAAACAGCTGATTCTCGGTGATAATGGCGATTCCCTGATTTGGCAGGGTCATTCCACTTTGCAAAGCCGATGCAATGATGCAATAACGGTTGTCGTTGCGGTTCAGGAATTCATCCCAGCTGTCTACTGGTTGGGCCTGAATCGAATAGTGGCGTAGCATTTCATGTAAAAATTCGCGTCGCCCCGCGGATTCGGCACTGAACAGGATCTTGCTAAACCCCGGTTTTGTTATAAAAGTCCGCAGTGCTTTATCCGGTTGTTCCGTGTTTGACTGTAAGGTTAACTGCGGTATTGATTGCGAATCACAATTAATGTTCGATTGATCTGGCCGCTCCAGTTTAAATGCCGAGAAAAAGAGACATGAGAATTTCTGAAATTTTTCCTCTAGCGTGCTGCTGTCCAGGAATAGCGCTTCAGGAGCGAGCAATGGCCATTCCAGGTTATGTCGCCTCGATTCATAGCGCTCGGTTACCTGTGCTGCAAACGATTTCGCTTGCGCCAAGGCTGCGTCGTCGATAAGCAAACGGCTATTACCGGGTAAATAGTCAAACAGGCTTACCAGCTGCTCAAAAAACAGTGGCAGGTAGTACTCGACACCGGGTGAAGAAATGCCTTCTGAAATATCGACATATACCGGGCAGCTATTAGGGTCGATATCGAAGGATTCACGAAACCTGAGCCTGAAGTGTTTGATTCCGTCTTCGTCCAGTGGATATTCCTGTGCTGGCAAAAGTTTGATTTCATTTATCTTTTCGACCGAGCGCTGCGTCTCGGCATCGAAGCTGCGGATTGTTTCGACCTCGTCATCGAAGAAATCGATACGAAACGGCCGGCTACTGCCCATGGGAAACAAGTCCAGGATCGAGCCGCGTGCGCTGAATTCGCCATGTTGTTCAACCTGCGATACCGCGCTATATCCGTAAAGGCTTAGTTTCTCCCGCAGTGCCACGGGATCGATACGATCACCCGGTTCCAGGTTCAGTGACCGTTGATGGATAAATTGGGGTGGTGCAATCTTTTGCAGCAAGGTGCTGACCGGAAGAATCAGGATTCCCGAATCGGCCTCCGTGATCGATGCGAGGCAGCGGATTCTCTCGGAAACGATATCCTGGTGCGGTGAAAACTGGTCGTAGGGCAGGGTTTCCAGGTCGGGAAAACGATAGATCCCGGGTTGCTCGTAACTGAAAAAACGAATTTCCTGTTCCAGTTGTTCGGCGTCGGTCATGTCACAGCAGACGATGACCGATAGTCCCGGATGTCGCGCAATCTGTTCGCTCAGCAACAAGCTTCGGCTGCTGCCGTATAGCTGGCCAACGCGGAGCGGTTGCGCTATTTCAGGCGCTGGAGTTTCGAGAAGTTGTGTGGGCACTTATGCCTGTAGAGAGACTATTCCTGAATCGGTTTTACAGTGGTCAAACCGAGAATTTCCCAGTTTTGCATGCCGCCGCGATACCACTTGATCTTGTCGGCAGGGTAACCGAATCCTAGCAGGTTCTTGATGTTATTGGGTGATTGACCGCACCACATTCCGTTACAAAACATAACCAGGGTCCGGGCGTTCCTGAAATCCCACAGGCCCTCGAGATTCCTGGCATTGAATTTTTCTTCGAGGATTTCGCCAATTGAAATCGGATCTGCACCTTTCGCCGGGTTCAAAGCAGTCCACGGAATATTAACCGCCCCGGGGATCGTGCCCTTTTGAACCCAGTCAGGTGTGCGCGAATCGACCACCAGGATAGTCTTGTCACCCTTGCTCATTCGAACCAGATAATCAATTATTTCCTGTTCGCCCAGGGTTTCTATTCCAGGTGCCAGCACAATTGGTTGTATACAAAACGGTGGGCAGGGTCGCGAGGTTTTGGCAAAGGCGGGGTTGACCACGGCCTTGTTGTTCTGATCACGCATGATCTTTACCGACTTACCACCGTGCATGACGCTTGCTTCTTTCATAGTCGGAGTTATTCCAACAGGTTTATCAGCGGCCGCGGCGTTCCCAGCCCAGATCAGGCTGGTGGTCAACACAATTGTTTTTAATAACTTGGATTTCATTTTGTCCCTCCTGGGGTGCAATTAAAAGTGTTCTAAAAAAATGACTCCAGTCCTAATCACAATCTGGCTCTTCTTCCGCTTCCCCTTCCTGATTCTTTTTACCTTCCTGGCTTGTTTCGCTGGCAGCTGTAATAGAATCGCAATACTGCGTCGATTCAACGGCAGACCTGAATTCATCCAGTGGCGACCACGCCTGCGCAACGGAGGAAAGAATCGTTTGGAAGGCTACGAAAAGTACTAAAATCAGATGTTTCATTTTCATGTCTCTCCACGCGATACTTCGAACAATACTAGAT
>JARFPR010000281.1 GCA_029288195.1 Gammaproteobacteria bacterium
ATCAACTGGCGAGACTCGCGTCCCGAAGCCATCCGTTGGCTTCAGGAACTCGGCGACCCATACCTTGCATCTGCATATGATGCCGATGGTCGGGTCGGCATCGACTGGGGCGTTTACGGGGTTCCGGAAACCTTTGTCATCGGTGCCGACGGAATGATCAAGTACAAGCATATCGGCCCGGTTACGCATGAGTCGCTGGAACAGAAAATCATGCCGGTCCTCAAGGAGTTACTAAGTTGAGGAGATTGCTGTTGCTAGTGACCTTCGTGTTTTGGGTGCCGCCGTTACAGGCTGTGATCGAAACTTATGAATTCGAGTCGGTGCAAATGGAAGCCGACTATAAAAAGCTCATTGACGAACTGCGCTGCCTGGTTTGTCAGAATCAGAACCTGTCGGCCTCGGATGCCGACCTGGCGCGTGACTTACGCCGTGAAACCTACGACATGCTGCAGCAGGGGAAATCCCCACAACAAGTGGTTGAATTCATGGTCGCTCGCTATGGCGATTTTGTACTTTATCGACCACAGTTTAAATCCAACACTTACCTGCTGTGGCTTGGGCCCTTCCTGTTATTGTCGTTGGTGCTTTACCTGCTGGTGCGCAGATTACGTGCTGCCAATAAGCCTGTCGAAGTCGATGCCGCCGCAATGGCCGAAGCAAAACAATTGCTGGAAGAAAAAGAGCCGGGTAAATGAGTTTCTGGATTATCGTCATCGCGCTGCTAGCGCTCGCGCTTTTTATTTTACTGGTCCCGCTGATACGGTCTTCCCGGGCACAGCAGGGTGATCAGCGACAACAACAGAATATCCAGATTGCGCGCGAGCAGAAGCAACAGCTAGAAGCGCAGCTGGTGGATGGCGAGATTGACCAGGCTGCCTACGATAGTGCATTCCTGGATTTGCAGACCTCGCTCGCACTGGAACTCGATAGCAGTGAAGCCGATAGCGAAAAATCGCGCGGCAAGTGGATGGCAGTCCTGGTGTTGCTGGCGATACCGCTTAGCAGCATCGCAATGTACCTGGTTTATGGTGAGTACCGGGTTATCGAAAACCCGCAACTGGTAGAAGCGGCGCCGCGGCAACAGACTGCGACCGCGCCGCAAATGAGCCTCGATGAAATGGTCGTTGCGATCAAGGAAAAGCTGAGCGCTAATCCAGAGGATGCAGAAGGCTGGTTTATGCTGGGTCGGGCCCTGATGGGCAAGCAGCAGTATAATGAAGCGGTAACGGCTTTTCAGCGCAGTAACGACCTGATCGGCGACGAACCCGGAATCCTGTTTGCACTTGCCGATGCACTGGCGATGCAAAACAGCGGTAACCTGCTGGGTGAACCGGAAGCACTGGTGAAACGAGGACTGGAACTCGCACCCCGTTTTCCTAACGGACTCTGGCTGGCCGGAATGGCTGCCGAGCAGCGCAAGGATTACCAGGCGGCGCATACTTACTGGACGCAGCTATTACCCTTGATTGCGGATAATCCAGGCTCGGTACGTGAAATCAAGGGCCTGATCGCGATGCTCGAAGAACGTGAGCCGGAACTGGCCAGCATGGTGAGTACGGGTGCCAGCCTTAATCTGGTCGTCGATATCAGCGCTGATCTTAAATCCAGGTCCACTCCCGGGGCGGCGGTGTTTGTTTATGCCAAGGCAATGCAGGGACCCCCGATGCCACTGGCGGTCAAAAAGTTGCAACTCAGTGATTTACCGGTGACGTTGACCTTGAGTGACGCTGACGCGATGATGCCGACGCTGAAGTTATCGACCTTCGACCAGGTTATCGTAGGTGCCCGCGTTTCCAGCAGTGGTAAACCGGTGGCCCAGGCGGGTGACTTTTACACCGAGATTGAAGCGGTGGATAGCAAAAATCCACCCGCGCAAATCACCTTGACCATCGACCAGGTCAAGTAGCCAGGCAATCAACCAAAGGTTTTCTTGATCTCGTCAAAGGGTGCGGTTATTGCGTATACCTCTCCGTATCCCAACTGTTTCAAGGTTTGCGCTGCGAGTGACGCCCGGCCACCGCCACCGCAATGGGTCAGGATAACAGTCGTCGCCTCGGGACAGACTTTATGAACCTGCATTTCGAGCAGCCCGCGTGAGATGTTGATCGAATCGGTTAGCTTTGATTCCTCGGCGCTGTGAGCCTCGCGCACATCGACGATGACTGCATCGGAGTTTTCGTCATATATTTTCTTCGCCGTGGCAACGTCTACGCATTCGATATGTTGTTGAGCTTCCGTTATTAA
>JARFPR010000296.1 GCA_029288195.1 Gammaproteobacteria bacterium
GGGTGACTTCGAAGAGCCAACCGCAGCCGTTGATTCTCTCGATGATATTGATGATTTGATGTTGCCGGATGATGTTGACGAAGTGTCGACTAAACTTGATCTTGCTCGTGCATTTATCGACATGGGTGATAACGAAGGTGCTCGTGGCAGTCTTGAAGAGGTAATTGCCGAGGGCAATGAAGATCAAAAGGCAGAAGCAAAATCACTACTAGATCAGATCTAATCTGAAGAAGTACAGCTTCATTAGTGCCAGATTACAGGGCCTGCCGTGAAAACAGCAGGCCTTTTTTTTGATCCGAGCAGCTTCGACAGGATAAAAAGTTAAATAATCCAGGCCGCTTCCTGCTCGCATAGCCAGATTCCCACCAGTTATTGATGCTCATTACCATAAGCCGGGCATTCCCGGCAATCAGGGCCGTTCACAATTAGTGTCATACATCTAGATCAAAGATATCATTAGGAACTCATAAGTGATTTTGGATTAATAAGTGAAATACGCGCTCGGTGTGGAGTATTCGGGAACAGCTTACTGCGGTTGGCAGCGCCAGCCGCATTGCGAGTCGGTGCAGCAGCATCTTGAAGTTGCGCTCGGCTTCGTCGCGAACCACCCGGTCGAACTGACATGTGCCGGACGCACCGACAGTGGTGTCCATGCGATTGAGCAGGTCGCTCATTTTAATGCCAACGTAGAGCGTACCGAACGCGCATGGACGTTAGGCGCAAATTGCCGTTTGCCACGCGATATACGGATAAAATGGGTGCTCCCCGTTGCGGATGACTTTCATGCCCGATACAGTGCAAAATCCCGTGCCTATCGCTATATCATCTTTAATTCCGATGTGCCCAGCGCAATCTTCCATGATCGCACAAGCTGGGAGTTTCGACCGCTAGACCACGTTGTTATGCATGACTGCGCGCAGATTATCCTTGGCGAACACGATTTCAGCAGTTTTCGTGCCGTTGGTTGCCAGGCTAAATCTGCAAACCGGAATGTTCATCAAGTCTCAGTTAGTCGACAGGGCGAAATGATTTTCATGGATATCAGGGCGAATGCTTTTCTGTATCATATGGTACGTAATATTGCAGGCAGTCTGATCAGCGTCGGAAAGGGGGAGCGGGACAGCGCCTGGTTCTCCGAGGTTTTTATGTCCCGAGACCGTAACCTGGCCGACGTAACGGCGCCTGCAGCCGGCTTGTATTTCCTGCGGGCATTTTATGATGCGCAATTTAAGCTCCCCACGATCAGCAAAAAACCCGTATTATTCTGATATGAATTACAGAACCCGAATCAAGATTTGTGGCATAACGCGAGTGCAGGATGCGCTTTACGCGGCGCACAGGGGCGCCGATTCGATCGGGCTTGTTTTTCATCCACCTAGTCCACGTTCGCTTGCAATCGAAAAAGCCCGTGAGATTCGCCGGGCGATACCGCCATTTGTCACCGTGACAGCCCTTTTCCTGGACGAGAGTGAGGACTGGATAGCTGAAGTGGTCCATCAGCTTCGTCCCGATTGCCTGCAATTCCATGGCGGCGAATCGGCCGAATTTTGTGAGGGCTGGGGAGTTCCCTATATTAAATCGATACCCATGGGTAGTATCGAGGAACCAGAAACCTATGCGCGACTCTACGAGTCCGCGCAGGGATTCTTGCTCGACAGCAACGTCGCTGGACGACTGGGCGGCTCTGGTGATACATTTGACTGGTCAAAGATTCCCGCCTCGTTTGAATTTCCGCTGTTGCTGGCCGGTGGTATCAATGCATCAAACGTTGCCGACGCCATTGTGCGAGTGAGGCCGTGGGGAGTGGACGTAAGTACCGGTGTTGAGGTTTCCAAGGGTATTAAAAGCGCCGATCTTATGGATCAGTTTTGTAACGAGGTTAAACGTGGCGACGGCCGTGTCGAAGCAAATGAAACTGACGTTTGATCGGCTTATTCGGAGTTTTGCATGAACTGGTTTGAGAATTTATTACCATCCAAAATTCGGACCTCGGGTGGCAATGACAAAAAGAACGTACCCGAGGGATTGTGGGCTAAATGTGATCAGTGCGATTCGATTATTTACCGCGCTGAACTGGATCGGAACCAGGAAGTTTGCACCAAATGTGATTATCACATGCGGATCGGTGCACGGCGTCGACTGCAGGCTTTTTTCGACGAAGAGGGTCGCCATGAAATTGCGCCTGAACTTGAAGCCGACGATGTCCTGAAGTTCAGGGATGACAAGAAATACCGGGACCGCCTGAGCCAGGCGCAGAAACAAACGGGCGAGAGAGATGCTCTGGTGGCCATGCGTGGCAGCGTAAAATCCGTTGAAATGGTGGCCGTAGCGTTCGAGTTCCAGTTTATGGGAGGATCCATGGGCTCGGTAGTCGGCGAAAAATTCGTGCGTTCGGTGAACACCTGCATCGAGCATAATATCCCGCTGATCTGTTTTACTGCAAGCGGTGGTGCTCGCATGCAGGAAGCGTTGTTTTCGTTACTGCAAATGGCCAAAACCAGTGCCGCCCTGACCCAACTCTCCAGGCGGAGACTGCCTTATATCTGTGTACTGACTGATCCCACCATGGGTGGTGTTTCGGCCAGCTTCGCGATGCTCGGTGATGTTCATATTGCTGAGCCAGGCGCCCTGATTGGATTCGCTGGCCCCCGGGTAATCGAGCAAACAGTGCGCGAAACCCTGCCCGAAGGGTTTCAGCGAAGCGAGTTCCTGCTTGAACATGGCGCACTTGATATGATCGTCGATCGTCGACAGCTGCGCGACAAGATAAGCTCGCTGTGTACCATGTTGATGGCGCGAGCCGCCCCCTAGATACTATCTGTTTCAATTCCAGCGAATCAGCATGCGTTTTGAGTCTCTTGACCAGTGGTTGCAATGGCAGATGGTTTTACATGATAAAGCCATCGAACTGGGTCTGGATCGGGTCGGACAGGTCGGTGAACGGCTCGGTGTCGTCGAGATCGCGCGCCAGGTCATCACTGTTGCGGGAACCAATGGCAAGGGCTCCAGCGTAGCTGCCTACGAAAACTGGCTGCACCAGGCTGGGTTCGCGGTCGCAAGCTACACTTCGCCGCATCTTTTATCCTACAACGAACGTATTAAACGTAACCTGGAACCGGTTAGTGATGCTGATTTGTGCAGCGCATTTGAAGCGGTAGAATCGGCGCGTCAGGATATCTCCTTAACCTATTTCGAATTCGGGACGCTGGCCGCGCTTTTCCTGATGCAGAAGTGGCAGCCGGACTATGCGATTCTGGAGGTCGGGCTCCGTTGTCGGCACCAATAAATAAAAAAAATAAATTAAGATCTTTTAAAAATGAAAACCAAAGGGGTCGATAACCAGGCCTGGGGGGGGGATGATAGGGAGCACATTTTCGTCGAAAAAGCGGGTGTGCTGAGTGACGGGGGAGAGGTGGTTGTAAATGATACCGAGACACCGAGTTAGGTTAACGGAGAAATAAAAAGCCATGGCGGTGAAAGGTAGGGGTGGGGTGGG